>NZ_ANOG01000738.1 GCF_000346295.1 Rhodopirellula maiorica SM1
ATCGATCTTCGTCGACGAAGTTGAAAAACCTCAACGAGGTCATCAACTCGGGAGGTTCGGTTGCCCCGTTCCGCGATGGAGCCAAGGACACCGACGAATCAGGCTTGGTTGGGGTTCGAGTGGAACTTCGCACCGCAGCGGGTGAACTTGTTGCAACAGCCTTCACCGACATGGACGGTAGCTATCGATTCACCGGCGTCCCACAAGGATCGTACCTGCTTCACTTCGGCGTCTCGACAGCGAACACCTTCTTGTCGGGAACCAATCAAATCCCCGTCTCGGTCGGTGCTAGCGGAAGCACGGTCGCTGCGGCTAACCTGCCCGTCCTTGGGTTGTCGGCATCGATGTCCAACCTGGACATTTTGGCGTCGAGTTACTTGCGAGGCAACACCGATGCAGCCAGTGCGTCCAATAACGGACGACGTGGTGGTTCGGTCGCCCTCGATTCCTCGGGTAACCAAATCTTCTTTATGGCTGCCGAAGGCTTTGACAACGTCGACTACAGCGAATTGTTGCTCAACGATGCTCAAGACGCAGCGATTTTGACGATTGTCGATGGAACCGAAATCAAAACGGCTCTGTTGGACGAAAACGACTTTGTCATCAGTCGCGATGGTACGGCACTGCAGTTCTTTGGCGGAATCGAAGAGCTTGGCTTTGTCAGCACCTCGAATCCACTGAACTCGCAAGGCTTTAGCCAAGCGGCGATTGATGCCTTGTTCAGTCGAGCAGCGGGAATTGCAAATAGCAACTAGCCGATATCGCCCGAGTTATCACTCTGACAGAAGCCCTGATTGGTTCCATCCGATCAGGGCTTTTGTCGTTTAGGGCTTTTGTCGTTTAGGGCTTTTGTCGTTTTCACAAGCGGAACCACTGCAGTCCCCCCGCATGAATATCTGAGTTGTGGTAAAACCGGAACACAGCGGAATCATCCAATGTTTTCCCGGCGACTCCAATAAGTGCGCGGTCGCCGAGAGGTTTTCTATTCCACCGAGAAACCTAATTGTTGCGACGACAATCATGCCTGACCACGACGACGCCAATCCATTCGCCCGCCCTGCCACTCGCGACCAAACGAGCACTGTCAGCGCCCCGCAGATCACCAACCCCTATGTCCCCACGTCGCAAGTTGGGCCGACTGCGACCGTGATTGGCGACGATGTCGAATCGATGCGGCGTTACTACCTCAGCCATGAAGCCGCTGTAAAATCCATCGGCATCCTCTATATGCTTGGGGCGATATTCATGGTGCCGATTGGTTTGTTCATCATGCTCGCACCGGTGATGCCCGGCGAGGAAGCAATTGGTATCAAGATCGCGATGAGAGCGATAGGGTTTCTCTACTTTTCATTGGGACTGCTTCAAGGCTTTACTGCTGTGGGCCTGCGTAAACTGCGTCCTTGGGCTAGGATCGTGGCGACGGTTTTTAGCGTGCTCGGATTATTGGCCTTCCCGCTTGGCACGCTGATCTCGGCATACATCCTGTACTTGCTGTTGAGCGAGAAAGGAAAAATGGTGTTTTCGCCGGGCTACGAACAAGTGATGGCGCAAACGCCTCATATTAAGTACAAGACATCGATCATTGTTTGGATCTTCTTGGGTCTACTGGTTGCCTTGGTTACATTTGCCATTGTGGTTGCAGTCGTGGGTGGATAATCACAACCAATACACCCAGGAAATCAATCATTTTTGCCAATCGCGTCTGAACGCCACGCGATGTTTTCGATTCAGTCTCAGGGACACTTCATCGGCATGCATACGATTCGACTTCGCTACCCTTGGACTAAGCAGCGACATCAGGACGAGAGTGATGCGAGCCGGGTCAACGTTCCCGAGCGTGACGAGGACGTTGCCGATGACGAATCGCCCTGCGCGACCACATACACTCGCAATTTCAATCGTCCCACGGGAATCGAATCGGATGACCGCGTGTGGCTGCGAATCACCCGCTGGCAAGGTACGCTGGTGTCGCTCCGAATCAACGGTCAACCGCAACCGATCGGTACGCCGCCGCTGGAGATTGAACTTTCAAAACAATGGGCTCCGCACAACCAAATTGAAATCCAAATCGATCCTGCCGGCGGAAATCCGGTTCGGTTTGATGGCGATGTAACGCTGGAAATCCAAACGGGTGATGACGCAGTGGCGTAATTCGCTATGGTGTCGTGGGTGACATCCCATTGGTCTCTTCACACTGAATCAGCATCGCGGATAACTTACCGAAGTGAACATCACGAATAAATCGCCCGTGGCATTGGTCACAGGAAGCTCGGGAGGATTAGGCCTTGCGATCGCGAGGACCTTTTTGGAGGCCGGATACCGCGTGGTGATCACGGGACGCGACGTGTCGCGTCTCGATGCTGCGAAAGCTTCGCTTGGTCGCGATTCCTACGTCGCCATCGCTTGCGGTGACGTATCAGAACCACAGGGTGCAGCGGATGCAGTTCAAACTGCGGTGTCACAGTTCGGTCGGCTTGACGTGCTGGTGAATTGCGTCGGGACGAGCGATCGAGGTCTCGCCGAAAACTTGACTCTCGAGCGGCTTGATGAACTGATCCGTCAAAATGTTCACACCGCCCTGCTCTGCTCGGTCGCTGCGATTCCTCAGCTTGAAATCGATCAAGGGGTCATCGTCAACATCGGCTCGCTCGCCTCTAAGGTTGGCGCCCGCTATTTAGGCGGCTACGTTGCCGCGAAGCATGCGTTGGCGGGACTGACTCAACAGATGCGGCTCGAGTTAAAGCCACGTGGGATCCACGTGGGGTTGGTTAATCCAGGGCCGATACGACGCGACGACGCAGGATCACGTTATCAATCACGTGTGGAAGAAGACGCGAACGTGCCTGCCGCGGCAGCCAAACCCGGTGGCGGAACCAAAATCAAAGGTTTGCCTCCCGAGTCCGTTGCCAATGCGGTGCTACATTGTGTCCGCTATCGTCGTCCCGACTTGGTGTTGCCGCGTTATTTGCGGTTACTGATCGCGGTGGGACACATTTCGCCGCGGTTAGGGGATTGGCTACTGCTGAAATTCACGTCATCCAAAGGATGAATGCAGAGGTTAAAGCCCTGTTTATATAAAACGGGATGACTTGAAACCGAACAAGGTTGTGTGATCAATCTTTTTGCGACGTTTGTTGCCGTTTTGCCCAGGCGGCAGCGCCCATCGCCCCGGCGTCATCGCCCAGCGTCGCGGCCACCACGTCAAAAGTATCTTTGTAAACGGGCATCACGTTTTCACGTGCCGATTTCTTGACTGCTTTGACGATCAGATCTTCCATCGCTTCGACCATTCCGCCACCCAAAACAATTTTATCGGGTGACAAGATGTGAACGACATTGGCGACCGCGATTCCGATACTGTTGGCCGCCTCTTCGACGAGCTTCCGAATGATTTCGTCTCCCTTGGCGATCGCGTCGGCTAACGCCCCACTGCGAATCTCGCTCAAATCGGTCCCTGCACTTTTTAGCAGGTTTGGAGCATCACCGCGAAACGCCGCCTTCGCCGCTTCGGCTGCGACCGTCAACCGACTCGCCTCGGCTTCAAGCGTCCCCGAGATCGCCGAACCCGAGGTACGCGTATTGGACGAAATCCGGGTGTGTCCGATTTCCATGCAAGAAAAATTGGCGCCTTGCAGGATGTTGTCTTCATAAACGCAACCGCCCCCCACGCCGGTCCCGGGAAAAATGCCAACGACACAGCGAGCTTTTTGGGCGGCGCCAAATTGGTACTCGCCATACACTCCCGCATCGACATCATTCATGACGGTGACGTCACAGCCAAATCGCTTCTTCAGAAACCCTGCGACATCAACATTATCCCAGCCCAAATTCGGAGTGGTCAGAATGCGACCTTTGGCAAGATCGATTGGTCCAGGACAACCGATCCCAATACCGGCAATCTGCTCTTGGGTCAGCTCGTTCTCGTTCAACAATCGATCGATTGTCGACGCAATCCGTTCGATTCCGCTATCGGAACCTTCGCGTCCCCGTGTTTTGCGTCTTCGGCGCCCGATCACCTTCCATTTTTCGTCGTAGGCAATCGCCAACATCTTTGTGCCACCAAGATCGAAACCAATCCAAATATTTTTTTCAGACGATGACATGGATGTTTCAACTAAACACGAGGAATCGAAATTCGATTGATGGAACGACAAAAACGTAGATTCTCAGTACAAAATAAGAACGAAACCTAACCGCACAATCAACCCGCCTTCGGTTGGACGTCGCTGGCTTCGGAGCTCCGTACCTCTAATGCTTAGATTGCTGCCGTAGCGTTCGAATGAGTCGATCCGCGACCAATCAATTCTTTCTCCCCCGGGGCCGACAATCGCTGCGATTTTCCCTGAAACCGCCGCGACACTGAGACCATCGGTTTGTAGAATTCGGTCGACTTCTTTTCCCCTTGAGAGTTCTAATGAAATTTCGCTTCCCCGTTCTGATCATTGACGAAGACTTTCGTTCTGAAAATACTTCCGGTCTTGGCATCCGCGCACTCGCCGAGGCGATGGAGGGTGAAGGTGCCGAGGTGATCGGAGCGACCAGCTATGGCGATCTGTCCCAATTCGCCCAGCAACAATCACGTGCTTCGGCGTTTATTTTGTCGATCGATGACGAAGAATTTTTGACACCGGACACCGAAGAATCCGCGATCGCCAATCTTCGCGACTTCATTCAAGAGATCCGATTCAAGAACAACGACATCCCGATCTTTTTATACGGCGAGACGCGAACTTCTAGCCATATTCCGAATGACATCCTGCGCGAACTGCATGGGTTCATTCATATGTTCGAGGACACTCCCGAGTTTGTCGCCCGGCACATTCTTCGCGAGGCTCGATCGTACACCGATGGCCTAGCGCCACCGTTTTTCCGTGCTTTGGTTCAATACGCCAACGATGGATCGTATTCGTGGCATTGTCCTGGCCACTCCGGTGGCGTGGCCTTTCTAAAAAGTCCTGTCGGGCAAATGTTTCACCAATTCTTTGGCGAAAACATGCTCCGCGCGGACGTCTGTAATGCCGTCGAAGAACTAGGCCAACTGCTCGACCACACCGGTCCCGTGTCTGCATCGGAGCACAATGCGGCGAGAATCTTTAACGCTGACCATTGCTTTTTTGTCACCAACGGGACGTCGACATCTAACAAGATGGTTTGGCACTCGACAGTCGCGTCGGGCGATATCGTGGTGGTTGACCGCAATTGTCACAAATCGATTTTGCACGCGATCATCATGACCGGTGCTGTCCCTGTTTTCTTGCGTCCCACACGCAACAACCTGGGTTTGATCGGGCCCATCCCGCTGGATGAATTCCGTCCGGAAAACATTCAAAAGAAAATCGACGCGAATCCGTTTGCTCGTGAAGCCCAAGCCAAACATCCCGATCGCAAACCTCGTATTTTGACGATCACGCAGAGCACCTATGATGGCGTGGTCTACAACGTCGAGATGCTCAAAGAGCTGCTCGACGGTCAAATCGACACGTTGCATTTTGATGAAGCTTGGCTGCCGCATGCGGCATTCCATGATTTTTACCACAACATGCATGCGCTCGGACGCGATCGGCCTCGATGTAAGGAAGCGATGGTCTTTGCCACCCATTCGACTCACAAGCTGTTGGCGGGTCTGTCGCAAGCCTCTCAAATCTTGGTCAAGGAATCTGAGACTCAGAAGCTTGACCGGCACATTTTTAACGAAGCTTATTTGATGCACTCATCGACATCGCCTCAATACGCCATTATCGCGTCGTGCGACGTCGCCGCCGCGATGATGGAACCGCCTGGCGGGACCGCGTTGGTCGAAGAATCGATTGCCGAAGCATTAAATTTCCGTCGTGCGATGCGCAAGGTCGACGCCGAGTGGGGCGATGATTGGTGGTTCCAAGTCTGGGGGCCTGATGAAATCGTCGACGATGGCATCGGCACGCAAGAGGATTGGATCCTGCATCCGGACGACAATTGGCACGGCTTTGGCAATCTGGCCGCCGGTTTCAACATGCTTGACCCGATCAAGGCGACCGTGGTCACACCGGGACTAAGCGTCAATGGCGAGTTTGCTGAAACGGGCATCCCCGCTTCGATCGTGACACGTTACTTGGCCGAACATGGCGTCGTCGTCGAAAAAACGGGCCTGTATTCGTTCTTTATCATGTTCACGATTGGGATCACCAAAGGACGTTGGAATACGCTGTTAAGCGCGTTGCAACAGTTCAAAGACGATTACGACAAGAACTTGCCGATGTGGAAGATTTTACCTGAATTTTGTCAGGCCTTTCCAAGCTACGAGCAAACCGGGCTAAAGAATCTTTGTCAACAAATCCACGACGCGTACAAAACGCATGACATCGCTCGAGTGACGACGGAGATGTATTTGTCACCGATGCAACCGGCGATGAAACCATCGGACGCCTATGCGATGATGACGCACCGGGAAATCGATCGTGTGGAAATCGACGAGCTCGAAGGACGTGCGACCGCCGTGCTGTTGACGCCGTATCCGCCAGGCATTCCGCTGCTCATTCCAGGAGAACGATTCAACAAGACGATCGTCAAATACTTGCAATTTGCCCGTGATTTCAACAACAAATTCCCTGGATTTCATACCGATATCCATGGATTAGTCGAAGAAAATATCGACGGAACACGCAAATACTACGTGGATTGTGTACGGTAGCGGGGTAAAAAATGCGTTCCCCTCCCCTGCGACTGTAGAAAATCCCCGAATGACCGAATCAGCGGAAGCGAGCGGTGCGAAGCCACCGTGTTCGACAGTAGATCCCCCAACGCGATGGCTTTCAATTATCCGTTGTATCGGCCCGGGACTGATCGTCGCCGGATCGATCGTTGGCAGCGGCGAACTGATTGCGACTACCAAAACCGGCGCCGAAGCAGGATTCAGTCTGCTGTGGTTGATCATCCTTGGCTGCGTCGTCAAAGTGTTCGCCCAAATCGAATTTGGCCGCTACGCGATCGTCAGCGGCAAAACGACACTCCGCGCACTCGACGAAGTGCCGGGACCACGCATCCGTGGCCGCGGCAATTGGTTGGTCTGGTACTGGGTGTTGATGTGGATCGCCAGCATCAGTCAACTTGGCGGTATCGTCGGCGGAGTGGGACAATCCTTGGCGATCAGTGTGCCGTTGACGGAGCGAGGATCGGAGTACAACGAAATCGCGGACGCTGAAACGCTGCTTCAGTTCCAACGCTACGCACCCGATGACGTCACAGTCGATGTGACGGCCGCCGAACAACAGATCGCAACAAGCAAACAAACGTACCGCGAACGACACCAGGACACGACCCTCGACGGAGGCATTTCGGCTCCGAACGATGCGGCGATCTGGGCGATCGTTGTCGCGTTAATCACCAGCGTGGTGTTGTGGGTCGGCCGCTACGGATTGATTCAATCGCTTTCGACCATTCTGGTGGCGTCGTTCACCTTGCTGACGATCATGAATCTATTCTTTTTGCAAGACCAACCTGATTTCCGAGTTAGTCTTTCCGAATTTTTCAGCGGACTACAGTTTCGTCTACCTGCTACCAATGGCGAGAATGTAAGCGAAACCGCTCGTCCGATTGGGACCGCACTTGCCACCTTCGGAATCATTGGCGTGGGGGCCGCCGAGCTTGTCGTCTATCCCTATTGGTGTCTCGAAAAAGGCTATGCACGCTTCGTAGGCCGCGACGATGGATCGCCCGAATGGTTGCAACGTGCATCGGGTTGGATGCGTGTGATGCGAGTGGACGCTTGGGGAGCGATGGTCGTCTACACCTTTTCGACGGTCATCTTCTATCTGCTTGGTGCGGCGATCCTGCACCGCGTGGGACTGAACCCCGAAAAGGACAACATGGTTCGCACGTTGGCGGTGATGTTCGTTCCGGTGTTTTCCCAATGGGCATCGGCTGTCTTTTTGTTTGGCGCCTTTGCGGTGCTCTACTCGACTTACTTTGTCGCAAACGCCAGCCACGCACGAACATTTTCGGACGCGATGTGCGTGGTCGGACTGATCGGCGACGACCCGCAAACCCGAGAAAAATGGATCCGCTGGCTCAGCGGGGCGTTCCCTCTATTGTGTCTGCTGGTTTACTTGGCATTCCCCGCGCCTGCGCAATTGGTATTACTAAGCGGTGTGGCTCAAGGCGTGATGCTGCCGATGTTGGCGGGTGCGGCCTTGTATTTTCGCTACCATCGCTCTCGAGCAGAACTGACGCCTGGAATCCTTTGGGACATCATGCTGTGGCTCTCCGCGGCGGCAATGTTGGTCACAGGCACATGGACTGTCGCTGAAAAATTTCTTGGCTAATTCCTTGACAAACGAAACTGATAAAACGGCACCACAATCGCTGCCGGCACGAACATCCGAAGCCGCGTTATATGACGTTGCCAAGGATTTACCCGGCAGCCGCATTCTCAGTACGTCGCTTGGCCGCGGGCAAGCGGCACGATGGTTGTACCGAGATCGCAGCGATGCGAATGTTTCGCTGTGGTACCTCGATCAATTCCAACAACGACTGGCGATTGCCGACCACGACGCCGACATCAACGCGTTACCCGAAACCGCTTCGCCGAATCCCCTCCATTCGCTGTCGATTTTGTGTCAAACGGACTTGCCCGAGGGCGAAGTGGATCTCGCGTTGATTCCATGCTCGGTGCGTGGCGAGGCCGAACTACAACGCGATTTGCTGCAACAAGCCTACAATCGACTCGTCATTGGTGGTCGGCTTGTGACCAGCGTCGACAATGTGAACGACCGCTGGCTACACGATCAACTAAAGCCGTTCGGCGCGAAGATCAGCGTCCGGCCCAGCGACGACGCCGTGGTCTATGTCCTTCGCAAAGACCACGAATTGAAACGTCAACGCAGCTTTGATTGTGAGTTCACGTATCGATTTCGTGGGCAAACGATCACGGCGATCACGCGACCCGGTGTGTTTTCGCATCGTCGGCTTGATGCGGGCGCCAAAGCATTGATGGACGCGGTCACGGTTGAACCGGGGCAGCGGCTGATCGATATAGGTTGTGGCTGCGGATCGGTTGCGATGGCGTTGGCGATGCAAGCCGAGGACATCCATGCCTTGGCGATCGACAGCAATGCCAGGGCGATCGAATGCACACGGATGGGGGCGACCAAGAACAAGCTCGCCGACTTGGATGCCCAATTGACGTGTGAAGGAGATTGCCAGTCGCCGGCCAGCTATGATATAGCGGTGGGCAACCCGCCTTATTTCGCTAATTTCCAGATCGCCCGACTGTTTGTCGACGCGGCCAAGCGAGCCCTGCGGCCGCGAGGACGCATGTATATCGTGACCAAACAGCCTGAATGGTACGAGGAAAATCTGGTGACCGAGTGGCACGATATCCGCGTCATCGCTGGCAAACAGTACGCCGTGGTCGAAGCCTGGAAATAGTTTTTTTCTGAAATTTCCGTCGGCTGCGAAATAATCGGCAGGACCTGCGCATCTTCTATAGCGTAACGACGGCCTATGAGCACGAAGACTCCTGAAAACTCGGAACACGAGGACTCTGACGAAGCGTGGCGAAGGGTTTTTCTGGAATCCGAATCGACGCTCCGCGTCTTCATGCGCCGTCGACTCGCCCAAGAAGCCGACGTCGAGGATTGTTTACAAACCGTATTTATCAAGTCGGTCCAACAGGGGGACCAAATTCCCTGCGTCGCTCGTCGGGCGTGGTTGTTTCGGGTTGCAGCCAACGAATGTGCGCGACATTGGCGAGATCGATCCACGACAACCCGCGTGCTCGAAAAACAAGCCAGCTACGAATCATGCAACCACACCGATGATCACCTGCAGCGACTAGTGGCCGCTGAAACGGTCGAGCAACTCCAGCAATCGATTAAAAATTTGCCTGACAATTGGCAAACCATCTTACAACTGCGAATCAACGAAAACCTTACTTTTCAACAAATAGCCGACCAACTCCAAATCCCGCTCGGAACCGCGTTGACGCAAATGAGACGAGCACTCGAGCGACTTCGCGAAGACATGCAACCGCATCAAGACGAAGCGAGTGAAATGGAACAAGGCAAGAAACAATGAACGAACTTTCACGCGAAACGTGGCGAGAACAGTGCCTGCTGTACTTGCTCGACGAATTGCCCGACGAACAACGGGCCGAGTTCGACGCACGGCTAGGTGAAGCGGAGTGGTTTGGCGACGAATTAGCCAAAACCGCAGAAACGCTTTCCCTTGTCTCCGAGGCGACCACGTTTGCCGACCGCACCACGACGCTGTCGTCGCAGGGAAACCACAGTCCCGATTTGGATTCGTACCAAGGGCCGTCACGATTGGTGATGTTGACGGTGGCCTTGGCCGCATCGGTGCTGATCGCCATTGTCGCGGGAAAGCAGACGCAGGATCCAGCGGACAACGCCGCCCCAACCTCACCGTCGATCACCGAGGCGACACTGGTAGCGAAAGCATGGGCACAATCCGTATCGGTGCTGCAATTGGACGAAGAGAGTCTGTCTGAATTTGCAATGAACGATTTGGTCCTGGATGGCCCCGATGAACTTTTCACGAACGAGACCGAGGCGGACTGGGACGACTCGGCATTCGCTTGGATCGTAGCCGCAATCGACGACGGAGACCAAATCGATGGCTGAATATTCACAGCAACGCAGACTGACGCTAACGATGTCGGCGATCGTACTGACCAGCATTGCGGTCTCGAGTTTGGCTTGGGCGGCAGACTCGGGTTCCAATACGAAACCCGACCGTGCCAACACGCCGGAAATCGATCCTAATCTGGAAACCATCGCCATCGCGTTGGTTAACAACCAGTTGCCCGAATTGGAACCGCTGCTCGATCGACTCAAGGCCAATGAACCGGCTCAGTACCACGCAGCGATACGTGATCTAGCGAGATCCGCCAAACGGCTTCAAACGGCCAAGAACCGCGATCCCGAGATTTACGAAATCGAATCCAAACTGCTGCAGACACAGATGCACGTCAAAATGCTTGCCGCGAAACTGAAAGTCCGAGATCGGCAAACCGATCGTGATGCACTTCGTGAAGCGGTGGCGACGTTAATCCAAATGGAAATGAAACGCGGCGAGGCAGAAATCCGCTATACGAAACAACGAATCGAGCGAACGCAGCGTCAATTGGCTGCCGCCGAAGAACGACTCGAAGCGAAACAAGAAAACTTCGACAACAACTTAGAAAAGACCTACCAGCAACTTTTGCGTAGTGCTGGTCGCAACAAGCAGAAAAAGAAAGACGCAAGATAACGATGCGGCTTCCCCTCCGCGATCGTACTTTTAATCCCCTTCATTCCCCATCCTTGGTCCATTGGTGTTTTCAATGATTCGAACCACCGCGAAACCGTTGTCACTGATCGCTTGCATCGCCCTGGCATGCTTCGTTGGCCAAAAACCATCGACGGCTGATGCAGAACCGGCGGCCGCCACCCGGTCGGCGAAAGCGTCGCCCGCTAAACCGATCGCCCCTTTGAGCGAACGATTTGCAAACGCGGATGCTTCAGAAGTTCCCGATTTCCAAAAGCATGTCACGCCATTGCTGGGTCGACTCGGGTGCAACGGACGTGCGTGTCATGGATCATTCCAGGGACGCGGTGGTTTCCAGTTGTCGTTGTTTGGCTATGACTTCAAAGCGGATCACGAGGCCTTGATGGCCGAGAACGCCGGGCGGGTCGATACCAGTGATGTGGACGAGAGCCTGATTTTGGCCAAACCCGTCGATGCCGACATGCACGAAGGTGGAAAACGATTCGATACGGGCAGCTGGCAACATCATACGCTTCGTCGCTGGATCGAAGCAGGTGCCAAGTTTGATCCTAAACAGGTTCAAACGTTGCAGCGTTTGGAAGTCACCCCGAGTGAGATTCAATTCAGCAAGCGGGGGGAACAGGTTCAATTGAAAGCGTTTGCGCATTGGCCCGACGGCAGTGTTGAAGACGTTACCGAACTTTGCCGATTCAGTTCAAACGATGACGCCATCGCTGCAATCGACGAAGACGGGCACATCCAATCGGGCGAAAAAGGTGACACCCACGTGGTCGTTTATTACGACAACGCGGTGGTTCCGATCCCTGTGATTCGTCCCATCGGCTCGGCACCCGAACGTGTTGCCCAATCATCCGCCAAGCCGATCGACAAACTGGTTCAACAGAAACTGGACAAGTTGGGCGTTGTGCCTGCGGGGCCCTGTACCGATTCGGAATTCATTCGCCGCGTTTCGCTGGACATGACTGGCATGCTTCCCGCGGGCGAGACGGTGCGTGAATTCATTGCCGACAAATCCCCCGACAAACGCGAACAATTGGTCGAAGACTTACTCGATTCACCGGCCTACGCCGCATGGTGGGCCACTCGCATGTCGGATTGGACCGGCAACAGCAACGAGCAACTCAATAACGTGCTGCCGATCCGCAACACGGCGTCGCGATTGTGGCACGAGTGGCTACGGGTTCGCTTGGAAGACAATGTGCCGTACGACCAAATCGTGGCCGGAATTGTCGAAGCAAATAGTCGCCAAGAAGGCGAAAGTTATCGCGAGTTTTGCGAACAAATGACAAAGGCATGCTCGTCAGGAAACGAAGATGTCTTTGCAAAACGCGATGGCATGCCGTTGTTCTGGGCACGACGCAATTTCCGCACCCCCGAAGAGCGAGCGATCGGATTTGCGTATGCATTTCTAGGTGTTCGCATCGAATGTGCACAGTGCCACAAACATCCCTTTGACCAATGGTCCAAGGACGATTTCGAACAGTTCTCGCAACTCTTTACTCCAATCCGAATCAACCAAAATCTGGTTTCTTCCGATGCGAAAGCGACTCGCGACGCACTGCTAAAGGAGATCACCAACGGCAAAAAACTCAACAACGGCGAGCTTCGCAAGGCCGTTTACACCGCAGCTCAGAAGGGCAAGGTTGTCCCCTTTGGTGAGTTGCTGGTGAATACACAGGGCGCCTCGGACCGAGTCAAGAAGGCTCGTGCGATGGCCAAGAAAAAGGGACGGAAACTCCCTGAGCTAAAACTTCCTACTGGCACGATCCTTGGCCAAGACGAAGTCGTTACGCTTGACAAAGACCCTCGCCCGGCACTGATGCAGTGGCTTCGCGATCAAGACAATCCGTACTTTGCCAAAGCGATTGTCAATCGCGTGTGGGCTAACTATTTCGGTACTGGAATTGTCGATCCATCGGACGACATGAACCTTGCCAACCCACCGAGCAACGCACCTCTGTTGGATTATTTGGCAGGCGAGTTTGTCGCTCACGGCTTTGACCTGAAATGGCTCCACCGCGAAATCACCAATAGCGAAACCTATGCTCGATCGGCGGAAACCAACGACACGAACATTCATGACCGTGTCAATTTCTCGCGTCACATTCCACGACGCCTGCCCGCCGAAGTCGTCTACGATGCCGTCGTCTTGGCCACCGGATCGGATGACAAGGCAAGCCAACTTCGTGGCGAAGTGAGCGAGATGGCGATTGCCGAAGGTGTTGCCCAGAACCGCAACCAGAAAAACTTTGCCTTGGAAGTGTTCGGACAATCGACTCGTGAATCCAATTGCGATTGCGATCGCAGCGATTCGCCGAGTCTGCTGCAATCGATCTACCTCCGCAACGATGCTGACATGCACAAACGGCTATCTGACAAAAACGGCTGGGTCGCTCAGGCATGCGAAGCTCTCGGAGTACCGGGGCCGAATCAACGAGTCGATGCGAAGCAGACCGCCGCAGTACGTGCTGCGGACAACTACCGCAAACTGATCATCAACCGGGTGACCAAGTTCAACTCGCTACCGAAAGAACGACAAAAGAAAACGCGAGATCAAATCGAACGAGAATACCGACGCATGGTGAACAAGTTCGAGCAATTCGATTTTGAAGTGCCTACGTTGGACTCGCTGATCGAGAACCCCAAATCGTGGCGAGAACTCGAGCCTACCAAGGCCGCTACCCAAGCAGCTTCGCACACCGTGTCAACGCTAGTCGAAGACGCTTACCTTCGCACACTCAGCCGTTTCCCCGATGACGAGGAACGTGAGATTGCCGAAACGTTTATCAACGATTCCGAAACGCCCGCCAACGGGATGGAGTCGCTGATGTGGGCGTTGGTGAATACTAAAGAATTCATCATCACTCATTAATTGCCGTCCGCTTCGGCGGGCAGCAGATTCCCTCGCTTTCTTTACCCCCGTTCCCTTCTCTCTCTCCCCGTTACAGAGTCGATAACTATGGAAATTCATTCAACGTGTGATGGCATGAAACGTCGTGACATGCTCAAAGTGGGTGCACTTTCACTCGGCGGCTTTACATTGGCAAACTACATGCGAATGGCCAGTGCGGGGCAAGTGGAATCGGGGCGTGCCGACCGCGCCATCTTTATCGAACTCAACGGCGGTCCATCGCATATCGATACGTTCGATCCCAAACCGAATGCTCCCGATACGGTTCGCGGAACGTTCAAGCCAATCGCAACGAATGTTCCTGGAATCCAAATCTCCGAACACCTGCCGAAGTTGGCCGGTTGTGCCGACAAGTACGCCATCCTTCGTGGCGTCAGCCACACATTGGCGGCTCACCAACTTGGTCGCGAGTACGTGAACACGGGCAGCAAACCCATTCCGTCGCTTGATTACCCAAGCTATGGCGCGGTGTTGAGCAAAGAGCAGCCATCGGAGGGCGATATTCCGAGCCAAGTCGCAGTGCCTCGCAGCGGCCATGGTCCAGGCTTCCTCGGGATTCGCTATGCGGCTTTGGAAACCAACGCGACGCCTCAGTTCGGTAAACCTTATTCAGTGCGAGGCATTTCGCTTGCCGGAGGAATCGGAGTCGACGAAGTGAATCGTCGTCAACAACTACTGAAAAAACTCGATCGTCGGTTTGCTCACCTGGAACAGAATGACCAGCTACTCGAAGGCTTGGATAAATTCGGCGAGCAAGCGTATTCGATGATCACGTCGTCGCGAGCCCGAGAAGCGTTTGACATCAGCAAAGAACCCGAAAGTTTTGCCAGACAATTTGGTGAAGAATCGTTCGGGCAAAGCTGTCTCCTCGCCTTGCGATTGGTGGAATCGGGCGTCCGGCTGGTGAATGTCCAACTCGGCGGCTGGGACACCCACCAAGACAACTTCACTAGGCTGAAAGAGAACAACCTGCCGAAATTGGATGCGGGACTAAGTGGGCTTCTAATCGGACTAGAACAACGTGGACTGCTCGAGCGAACTGCCGTCTTCGTGACCGGAGAGTTTGGCCGCACTCCGAAGATCAATCAGCGAAGTGCCGAAGGAGGCCGCGATCACTACCCACGATGCATGTTCATGCTGATGGCCGGCGGTGCGGTGCGTGGTGGCCAAGTGATTGGTGAGAGTGATGATACGGCTGCAGGACCTCGTCACGAGGCAATCACGCCCGATGATGCAGCCGCCAGCTTCTACCACAATCTGGGGATCGATCCGACGCTCGAATACGACTCCAGCACGGGCCGTCCGATCACGCTGGTTCGCAATGGAACCATCATCGAGAAACTATTCTCGTAGCGCATAGAGAAGGGCCATGGTGAAGCCCTCCCTGCCTCACCATGGCCCATCAAAAATGGAACGATGACACCGATCGTTCCACCCTCCCAATCCATGGTGCTAATACTATCGGCTGTAGGGAAGGCAGAACTAAACCGGATTCATCCTCGCCACGGACTTTTTTTGAGGAAAGAGACAACGACGCCTGCACCACCCACATGGGCAATGGAAGGGTGTCCATCACTTGAGAAATAGGTGAGTTCCCGCGAGGCACACTGCACGACGACTCTTCCGGCTCGTCGCTCGAATTACTGTACGACGCCCCTTCCGGGCCGTCGCAACCGAATCTGCTGTACGACGACTCTTCCGGGTCGTCGCGCAATCGAGGCTCGCTGTACGACGCCCCTTCCGGGTCGTCGCCATCGAATCTACTGCACGACGGCTCTTCTGGGCCGTCGGAACCGAATCTGCTGTACGACGCCCCTTCCGGGGCGTCGCGCAATCGAGGCTCGCTGCAGGACGCCCCTTCCGGGTCGTCGCCATCGCGTCTACTCACGTCACCGACGCCCCCAACAGGGTCGTCATACTAAGAAACTTCAACGTCGCTGGAATCGGGTGTTAGCCGCTGGACGCGAAACCTTGGCTAAGGTTCGCCGCGTTGACACTCCCATCCGCAGGACGATTAACGGTGCGCCCCGTCGCAGCCCGCATCACAATGGGGGCGTGCAGCCAAATTCCGCTTGCCTAGCACACAACTTTCGCATTGACCGCGATTGTTGCACTCGCATCGATTGTGGATGTGCTTGTGATGTTTGTCACAGTGCTGTTGGCGTTCGAGCGCGTAGCCGTCCCAAAGGTGAACGCTACATGGATCGCTACGAAAGTATTGGCGAAGGGTCGAGTTGGGCAACACAGGGACTTCATGCGGCTTGCAGATATACGCAGGTTCGCAAGCGGTCCGCGATGCACAACCGTTCTGACAACCATGGTGACCGCACGCGCAGTCGGCATCCGATTCGATCATCCCATAGTCCATCGGCGGTTGATCGGCGGCGATGATCGGCGCGGGAATGTTCGCGGGTTCGGGCAACATCGGGCTTGTCGACTCCGCAACCGAAGGTTCACGCCGCAGTGGATCTCGCACTGGCTCGGGGATCAGTGGCGCCGGTTGCAGTTGGTCCGATTCCGCAGGGTCGGCAATCGGAGTCGGCGATTTGCGATCGCTCAAACTCTCAACGGCATCCTGTTCTGAACCCACATCCGAAACAAGGTGTGCGGGGCGGTCCATCACCGAATCATCACCGACCATCGGTGCATCGGCAAATGACAAGCTATCGAGCAAAACGTCAAGATCGCTCTCGGCGTGTACGCGTGTTACCACGGTTGCTGAACAAACCATCGCTATCGCTGCGAGTGCAGCGGGAGTTCGCTTAAGCATAGAATGAACTTCCATGTTGAAAGGGAAACAGGGGGGAAACGCGATCGAGACATTCTCGGTCGCGAACAGCCGCACCTCGTTTCACCCCTCTTTGCAGTGAGCCGATCCGAGTTGCGAACCACCGAGATGAATCCTGGGCACCCTGGCAGCTAAACAAGCATGGCCGCGCGTCAAGCGGTCAGCAAATAAAAACGAATTTTTTGCCGACGAAAAGACCTTACTCCCCCACTCGAATCGATGCCTTCGCAAAGGTTTCTCGAAACCGATCAATCGGTCCCAGCGGACCAAATTAACAACCACGTATTAACAACCACGTGCGCTACGTTTGACACCATGAAGACGCGCTGCAACGTGGGTTGTCTCGAGTGAGTCGTTCGTTAGTGAGTCGTCCCGAGAAGCGCGTTTTCGATCTGGCTCATTCGATCGGGGTCGAGGATCTTGTCCCCCATTCGATCCGAGACGTAGAACACATCCGCGACCTGATCCAGATGCGTGTCAATTTTTGCAAAGTGCAATACGACATCCATTTCTGCGAATGCCGCAGCGACACGGTACAACAACCCGACTTCGTCATACGCAAACAGCGACACGATGGTAAAGCGGTCGACGGTATCGTTGTCAAACGTGACTTTGGTGGGCAACACATTGACTTGGTCGCCTTCGCCGTTTTGGGTCGACCATTTTCGTGGGTGAGCCGGCAACGGTTTTTCAGGTGCATCTAGCAGCTTACAAACACGCGATTGCAATTGTTCGATCCGGTGGCTCGGCGGACATTCAGGGTACAGTGGGTCCGCGACCCAGAAATCATCCCAGGCTAAATCGTCGCCCACGGTTTCGACCTGAGCACGCAAAATGGAAAGTCCTGCGGTCGTGAACGCTCCGGTGGCTCGGGCGAACGTACCGACCGACTGCTGCGGTTCACGACGGACCACCGTGTACCGCATCGCCGAAAAGACGGGATCAAAACAAGCCAGACAAATCGATTCACTGTTGGAATTGAGTTTTTCGGCAACGTCACAAAGTTGCTGGGCCAATTGCTCGGGCTCGCTACGCGTGACCAGCGACAGCGGCATCGTTTCGAGCAGATCAAAACAACTTTGCGGTGCTCCGTTGGCATTGAGACGTTTTTGCACATCGGCGCGGATCAAATCAATCTCGGGATCATCCTCGCTGCCGGGCAGATTGCCGGTGTCAAAATAACGGCGTGTGCGAATATACAACTCTTCGATCAAATTCAATTTCCAATCGGTCAGCACGTCGGGGCCGACCGCTTGCAAATCCGCTACCGCATGGACGATCAACAATTCAAGCCGCCGAATCGAGCCCACCTCGGCAGCAAACGAGAGCACAATTTGAGGATCGCTGAGGTCATGACGAAACGCGATGACATTGACGAGCAAGTGTTTTAGCACCAGCCAGTGGAGCGTTTCGGTGGACGCCCGATCCAGCCCCAAACGCTCGGCCGTTTCCAGTGCGATACGAGCGCCCACGATGCAGTGGTCTTCTTCGTAGCCTTTGCCGACATCGTGAATAAGCAGTGCGAGATGCAGCAACCCTTTGTCTTTGAGTCGTCGATAACGCCGCCCCATCGCGGTGGGCTGGTCTTGCAAATCGGTCGCCGCTTCGACCGAGCGAATGCAATGCACATCGACCGTAAACTTGTGATAGGCATTAAATTGCAACAAACCACGCGTTCGTTCGAATGCGGGAATAAACTGCTCGATGATCTTCAATTCATGTAACCGTCGCAGCAATTCCGCCAACCGTCCCGGCCGGCTGAGCAGCGACAAGAACGCACCAATCGAATTCGGATCGGGAACCGAAGCAGGACGTTCCTGCATCGCCAAGCGGATGGCTTGCCACGTTTGATGCGTGATTCGGCGACCATGCTGGTTCGCCAAAAACATCAAACGCAATACATCCGGCAAACTGGCGGCAAACTTTTCGAGTTGAGCGTTGGGGACCCAAATGTGCGTGGGACCGAGTCGAATATTTTCAGAGATCGTGCGAGAAAAGACTTTTTCCAGCAGATGATAAACCAGGGGTCGAGCGAGGGCATCATCAGCGAAAAAACCAGAGGCGTATCGCACCGCTCGGGTATTTTCAAAGTAGTCCTGCATGAACTGCTCGACCGGCAACTTGCCCTCTTCACCGGGATAGTTCCAAGCACTGGCAATCTCCATTTGCATGGGCCGATCCAAGACGTCCTGACTTTTCTTTTCGCGGAAGTGTATTTCGTTGCGAACTCGCAACATAAACTCCGCTGCTTTCCGCAGCACCCGATAATCCTCTTCGGGCAGCCCACCGAGTTTGACCAATTTCTCAAGATCGGTTTCGCCATAGCGAGCAAACCCGATCCAGCGAATCAATTGAATGTCACGCAATCCGCCTCGCGAGCGTTTGACATTGGGACGCAGCAGATAATTGGTTTCGCCCCACTTGCGCCGCTCCTCGCGCCGGGCCGCGACGCAATCATGAATCAGCCTCTTTTGACGCCGCATCGCGCCTTGACGCAGCGCATTAAAATACTTGCTATAGACCTGCAAACTGCCTGACAACAACCGAGACTCGGTCAACGAAGTGAACACCACGGGATCCTGCCATGCCAACATACAGGCTTCGCTGATCAAGCGGATCGAAAATCCCACGACGATCCCTGCGTCAACGAGATCTCGCGTCAAATTTGCGGCCACGCTGTTGGCAAGATGCTCCGATCCTCGCGTCGTCAACAACATCAGATCGGCGTCGGAATAGGGAGCCAAGTCACGTCGCCCGAACCCGCCGTGTGCCACCAACGCTAGTCCGCTGACGCCGCGATCGTCCTCACACTGTTCGATCGCATCACTCCACACGTCGAGCACGATGTCGTCGTACAAGTCCGCTAGTCGGGCGGAAACGAGAATCCCTTGAGACCCCGATTCGTGTTGTACTTGAGCCTTCGCCCGCCCTTCGCGAAGGCGTTGACGACAGCGGATGACAACGGGACGTAATGAGGTGCTTGCAGCCATGAGCCTTGCAGGAAAAGAAGCGACTACAGTCACTGGTGCGTGTCGGTCGGTGAACGCACGACCGAAATCGACACGGGGCATGGACTGCTAAATCCACGACAACCGATTCCACAAGTGCCCGCGACATCCATCGACGCCGAGGCTCGATGAATTTTGATTAAAAACAGAATGACAACGCCAACACGGAACGCAACGGCGGTGCAAGACATCGATTCACCCACCTTCCGCCTCGGTGTGTCGAGTCGACTCGGTGTCGAGAATCGAATACTTCGTAGACACCTCGATCGAGCGACGGCTTTGAGTGAGGTTGTGCTGCGATTGGGTGACCGGCCGGATCGCCGGGCATCCTTACGCTACAGCGCTTCTTCACCACGTTCGCCGGTACGGATCCGAATCGATTCTTCGAGATTGGTAACAAAAATCTTTCCGTCACCAATTTGCCCCGTCTGGGCAGTCTGCAAGATCGTGTCGACAACCATTTGCAGGTTCTCGTCGGTGCAAATCACTTCGATCTTTACTTTTGGAACGAAATCGATGGCATACTCCGTCCCACGGTAGATCTCGGTATGGCCTTTTTGCCGTCCAAATCCACGCACTTCGCTAACGGTCATGCCGTGCACGCCATGGTCGGTTAAGGCGTTCTTGACGTCCTCTAACTTGAAATGACGGACGATGGCTTCGACTTTCTTCACAACAATACCTCGCTAAAACTGGATTCCCAAACCAACAACGGCACTCCGACCGTTTTGGACATATTGTACACCGGCGAGCACACCCCACCAGCGGTCTCAACGTCACGGCGACTTGGCATCAGCAGATGAGCCAAAACACCTCCATCACTCCACTCCCCCAACACACGGCCGTCTTCAGCTCCCCTGGGGACGCTGCCAAGGGTCGTCATCGACATTGGCGTCAAAATTGGCGACCCGAGAAAGCACAAACAACAAATCGCTCAATCGATTCAAATAAACAATCAACTCCTCCGACACACTGGCCTCGTGCCGCCGAACCAGAGTCACCACGCGTCGTTCGGCACGGCGACAAATCGAACGCGCCAAATGCAAATGGGTCGCCGCTGCGACGCCGGCCGGGAGAATAAAATTTTTCAATGGGGGTAACACCGACTCGTGCTCGTCGATCCAGCCTTCCAACTGTTTGACATGCACATCGTCAATGATCCGCATCCCATGTTCGTCCGGGTTCGGTGTGGCCAATTCAGCACCGATCGAAAACAAGGCGTGCTGGATCTGGCACAATTGTGAATCCATCGTGGAAGAAACGCCGGCCGAGCGGACCAAACCGAGACATGCATTTAGTTCATCGACCGTTCCATAGGCTTCGATTCGATCGTCATCTTTTGCGACTCGCGGTCCGCCAAACAGCCCCGTGCTGCCCGCATCGCCCGTGCGTGTGTAAATTTTCATTTCGATGTAATCACTTTTGGTTTGACCCATGACACGGGCTGATCGCATAACACCGGTTTGCCCCTTCCCTCTATGTTGTAACCTGCTTGTCATCGACAAACCACAAAAACACGAGCCCCAAGACGAATCCCCGATGAAAGTATTCCCCGATGGCGGCGTGCGTGCCGCAGGCATTCTACTGATGCACCAAGGTCCTTCGCGACAATTTCTATTGATGCGGCATCCGGATCGGTGGGATCTTCCCAAAGGCCACTGCGAAACGGGAGAGTCATTTCGAGACACAGCACTTCGCGAAACTTTGGAAGAAACGGGCATCGATCCGTCGAACGTCGAAATCGATCCCGAATTTTGCTTCGAAATACGCTACCCGGTTTCCTATAAAAAAACAGGCTCGCAAGTTTTCGAAAAAACCGTTCAGTATTTTCTCGGATACTTGGATGACAAGCCGAAACTCGTCCTAACCGAACACGATTCGGCGGAATGGTTCGATTGGAATCCTCCTCACACCATCCAGGCCCAAACGATTGACCCGCTGTTGGCGGCGGTCGCAAAACATCTTGCCGGGCAAGATTAACAAGTAAGGTTGAGAAGTTAAGGATGGCAAGTAAGACTGGAACGAACCTATCGGCTTGCCGTGGACGAGGATCGGTAAGCGACTCACGGCCTCAAAACGCCACCGTCCCGATGGTTTGTTAATAACGCGTTGCCGAGGCGACAATCTCAATTTCACAGGCTCCGAGAAAGTCCAGCACCGGCATCATCGCCGTTCCGATATCATGATGGCTCAGATTGCTGGTGGAGACCGTCAAACGATCCGCCGCCGCAATCCCGCCGGTGGTCGCATCGAGTGACAACCAATCTCCGTCGACATGAGCAAGCGTCCAGGCGTGATACACCATTCGTGGTGTTGGTGTCGCCTGATACCGGAAACCAAACGCGACTCGCGAAGGGATCTGTTTGGCGCGAAGCAGCGCGGCCAACAACACCGCATACGCGGTCGCGTCGCCTTGCGCAGTTCGTGCGACTTCCGAAGCACGTTGGAACGCGCCGGACGCAGGATTCAACTGTGTCAGCCGGTTCGCCGATCGAGCCAACTCAATCGCAAGTTCACTTTCACCGAGTTTTCCAGAGCCCCCGGCCGCCTGGGCGATTCGCCGCACCATTGTTTCTGATGAATCAATAATCGCATTGGGTTTTCGGTCCGAATCGGTGACGGCAAAACTTCCTTGCTCGAATCCGTTTTTCGGAGCTTCACCCAACCGCGAAACCAGAACGAGCACCGAGGTATCGTCCAAATTTCGTACAAATTGATTCGGCTGTGGTTGGATGATCGACTTTTCCGCAGCCAGCGGCGATGCCGTTCGGACCAATTTGAACCCCACTCGCTTTGTCTCGCTGGGACGCTCAAGTGTGCTGCGGGTCAACGTAGAAGCGATCGCAATCGCATCCTGCTGTGACTCGATGTCCTTGACTGCAACCTTCTCGTCGGTGCGGTAGGTGACCAAATTTGACGCAGGATACAACGCACGACGTATCGTCCCATCAGGTTCGGCCCAAATCACGTGATAATTTTTGCGATTTTCTCCGAGATCGGTTTCCACATCGATTTCCAATAATTCATGGGGCTTTCCATCGATCAGCGGCACGGTGGCTCTGGCAACACAGTGCAGCCGAACGGTGGTTACTAGCGGCTGGACAGGCGCAAGTGTTTGAAACGTCCGCTTTTGGCCAATGCTTAGCGGCGAGCGGCGAATCGACTCTTCCACCGCCATTAACCCACGATGCTGGTCGCTCCAAGACAGTCGGTGGGTGGTCACAGCGGCACCCCGGGATTTAACGACGCTGAGCGCCGCTTCGTCCACCGTCCCTTCGCACGTCGTGATGACGGGACCGACGCTCAAGTGGCTCTTGTAGTGCTGTAATTGCCCATCGACCGTCTCACTGGATTGATGCGAATGACGCTGGACAAAGGCGGACGCGGGCCCTCGATGGATCAACAAGCAATCTTCGATGTTCAGCTCGACATGCGGCTGCTTGGTGTCGCGGCGGTCCGCGTCGTCATGGGCGGCCACTGTGATGTGGCTATAACCAACGTGCTTATCCCCGACGAAATAGGCATCCCAGGCCTCGAAATCACCGCGATATTTGCGGTCCTCTGGCTTCGCATCGTCACGAGCGACCTGTTCGCCGGAGGATGCTGCAGCGCCGCGGCCCGGTTCGCCGACGCCCGCTTCGTCGGCGGATCGATACTGATCTGCCGGCGGGACCAACGGCACCCGCTCGGGAATATCGCAACCACTCAGCAAGACCATCCCCAACATCCAACCGGCAATACAGCCTGTTTTTCGTGTTGCGCAGCGTGCTCGCGGTGCGAACGAAAGCGTCGGTGTGAAGCGTAAACCGACAGTGAGGCAGAGCAATCGAAGCATGAAGCTATCTATTTTCGAATCAGAAAAGAAAAAGAGGAAACGTTGACTTTCATCACGATGACAAAATGGGTGTGAATTCGATCATCGCCGCGCCCAATCGGTCCTCATTATATCCCAGCGACCAACCCATATCCAAGCGATTGCCACTAACACGAATTCGGGGTGGCCGGCGACTGAATTCGATCACCGTCATTGGCTTGCTTGCTGGGTAAAACCACCGCGATTCCACCCAAGCGGGTGCCAGCATGGCCAGCCTACGAAGTGCCGGTTGTAACGGTTCCGCAGACGTTGATGAATATTCACCCACAAATACTCGCCGTCTTTTCCGCTTAGGTGGTCTTTGCCTGATCCCGTGAAGAACGTGACCTAGCGTTGGGTGTACCGAGTCAATCGAAACCGACGTCGGTGCACCCAACGTTATTTCACACCTAAATTATTCTTGTTGCGAACGGGATTGGAAACCGAAATGGGTTTTCTAAAGCGTATTCTTCGAAATGGTACCAGCGACGAAGCGGTTCGAGTAGCTTCCAACGGAAGCTTTGAAACGCTAACCGACGATGAGCTGCAAACGCACATGGGGATTCGTTCCTATGGAATGTTCGAACTCACCGACGCGGTTCGCCCGTCGTATGATCTTCAAGTCGTACCGAAGCAAGGTTTTCGATACGACCAATATGTCGACGAAAAAACGGGGCTAAGCACCCCCGTGATCCTGGCGTCGGCGACTCGCTACCGAATCATGGACCTGTTCCTTGAACTGGTCGATCAACTCGGCCCGGTGGTCGACGTCGTGCTGGAAACCAGCCACCAAGGCAATCCTCACCCCGAGGACCTGTATCGCGAACACATCGACGCACCTGTGCTAAAAAGCATGTTGTGGGAGTTCGAGGACTTGTTGCTGAATGATGGTTGCACCGGCATTGCCGTGATCAACCCTAGCAAACGTCAAGAAATCCAACTCGACGAACACAAGTTGCTGATTGCCTATGGCGATCCTCTTGATTGTTTCTCGCAAACATTGATTCAAGGCGATGTCTATCCGGATGATGACATGCAATTCATCACCGAAGCCGAACATGTCCACAGCAGCAGCGAACGCTTCACAAGCCAATTCGAAACGCTGAAACACCGGCTCGGAATGGATGGTGAAATGTTTTTGGACGACCACGAAGAATTCGCCTAACGCAGGCGAATCGATTGCCGATGTAGCCATTTGGCGGCGGGACTTGGCTCGCTGCATCCGCCGGTGAAGCGGATCGAAAGGTTGAGCAGCGTTGTTTTCGGCCTGTTTTTCCAGTCAGTATTTCGCGGCGGAAATCGACAGCCGCCGGTTTGCGACTCGACAAATCGTCGCGGGTCTGAGAGTATTCTTGGTTTCACACCTCTTCAAACGTGTCGCCAACGATAACGCAAAACCATGTTTCTCGTCATCAGCTCAAGCCTGCATCCTACTAGCCGAAGTCGTATTCTCGCTCGCGCGGCGGTCGAACAACTTCAGCAAACCGGACGCGATGCCACCCTTTTCGACCTCGTGGTCAAGAATCTTCCCGCGTGTGACGGCGCCTCGGCGTATGGGGACGCGAACGTCAAAGAGTTGTCGGAATTGATCCACCACGCCGAAGCGATCCTTGTCGCGTCGCCCGTCTACAACTATGACGTCAACGCGGCGCTCAAAAACGCGGTGGAGCTGACCGGCCGGGCATGGACGGGAAAGGTGGTCAGTTTGATGTTGGCTGCCGGTGGTCAAGGTAGCTACATGTCGGCAATGGGATTGGCTAACAGCTTGATGCTTGATTTTCGCTGTCTCATCGTGCCTCGGTTCATCTATGCCACGGGCGACGCCTTTGAAGGCGACGGATTGGCTGACGAAGAAATCCAGCAACGAGTCAACATGCTGGTCAGCGAAACCACCAAGCTTGCCGACGCGATCAATCGGTCGCTCTAATGTTTCGGCGAACGGTCGGCCGATGCGTCGTCCGGCGAAGCGATCGGTGAATACGACGACGAAGCCGGGTGGCGATACAGACCCCGCCGCTGAATCACCGCTTCGACTCCGGACGGGGTGCGATAGCGAATGCTTCGGCCCTGTTGCACACGTTCGCGAAGTTCGCTGCTGGAAAGCTCGATGACCGGCATGGCGATCACATGCGATGCAATCGCAGCGATCCGCTCACGGTCGACCAGATCTTGCAGCACCGAAAAGTCAATCGCCCCTTCGCCTCCGCGTTGGACCACCGCCGGCGTAATCAATTCGAGCAGCCGCTGCGGTTGATGCCAGAGCGGGAAAGTGGCCAACGAGTCGCTGCCGATGATCATAAAAAACTGAGCGTCAGGCATTTCTTGCATCAATTCTGCGACCGTATCCACGGTATAGCTGACCTCACCTCGTCGAATCTCGCGGTCGTCCAATTCATAGGACGGGTTGTCGGCCAGAGCCTGCTGTAACATTTCGAGGCGATCCTCGCTCGAGGCGACCGCGCCGGCTGGCTTTAGCGGCGATGTTGCGGTGGGGATCCAGCGAACTTGATCGAGCGAAAGCGTTTCTCGCGCTGCCTCGGCTATCCATAAATGCCCCAGATGCACGGGGTCAAACGATCCGCCGAAAAGTCCAATTCTCATCAATTTCGATTCTTTCGCAGTTTTCGATTCTTTCGCGGGGATGGTAGCGAGAGCGATTTCCTTGGCAAAGCGAACATCGCAGCGGCACACTTGACCAGACTTGTCCAGCCAATCTCGAAAAATAGAGGGGATGAGGGGGTTCGCATGAGGGATGCGATTCCTACGGGTGAGCACGGAGCTTGGCGTTCTGCCTCCCTTATCTTCCTTTTATCCAACATACACTATGCTAACCTCCATACCATCCGATCCTGTTCCGCCAACCGTCGGCCCCCCGACCATGTCCAAGTTTGATTCTCGTCGGCCAACACAGCCTGATGCCGAGGCAAATCGGAACGCGAATATTGTTGGCGGCGATCACAGCGAACCCGGATCCCCCATCCATTCGCGTCCCAATGGTGATCCGCAGTCCCATTCCTCCGCCGGCAGCCCATCGGCCGAAGCATCTCAAGCGGAAACGCCCCCACCAGGTGAGCGAGGAAAATCCGAAGCCTTCGATTTGTCCGCCGATCTCGAAATTGACGCATCGATGTTTGCCGACGACTCGGACCACGATGCAGAAAAAGAGGAAAAGGGCGCCAAGGCTCAACAGGCGGAACTCTTTGAAACTGAACCTCCGCCGTGGGAACTGACCGTCGAGGACGATATTGCCGTTGGCCGCATCGTGTTCAGCGAGGCTCCCTATGGTCCCTATGACTACCAAATCCCCGAGGCCGAACGCGAACATTTGAAACCCGGAATGCGAGTTCGCGTCCCGCTCGGCAAACGTCGTCATCCGATGATGGGATGGTGTATCGAGACGCGGATCGGTTATCAGGGGAAACGAGGTTCGCTGCGTGAAATTGTCGAGGTGCTCGACGACGAACCGCTATGCGACCCGGCACTGGTGCGGTTGGTATTGTGGATCAGTCATTATTACCAGGCGCCTACCGGCCAGGTCTTTGACACCTTGATTCCATCGAGCGTGCGTTCGAACGCGGGAACTCGCGAACGAGCCTATTTGACCCCCAACCGAGATCGCAGTGACGAAAAATCAATCGAGTTGTTACCTAAGAAACAGCAGGCAGCTTTTCGATTTTTGATCGCTGCGGGTCGCCCGATGACGGCATCCGAATTGATGGTGCATGCCAAGTGCACGCGAGGCCCCGTGAGTGCACTGCAATCCAAAGGGTACCTCGATGTTTCGATGCAGCGAGAAATGACGGCGACAACGCCGATGCGTTGGCAAAAAAATGATGGTGAAAGCCAGCAAATCCATACGCCTAGCCAAGAACAGACCGAAGCACTTGAGCGAATTAGTGCGGCGATTGAATCGGGTACTGGCAAAACGCTGCTGTTACATGGAGTGACCGGCAGCGGCAAGACCGAAGTGTATATCAAGGCGATTGAGCAGATCGTGCGAGCCGGACGTGGCGCGATCGTGATGGTTCCCGAGATCAGTTTGACGCCTCAAACGCGTGGTCGATTCGAACGACGATTCGAATCGGTTGCGGTGCTACACAGCCAAATGACTCCCTCGGAACGGCATTTCCAGTGGCAGCGGATACGCCGCGGTGAGGTGCAAGTCGTCGTCGGCCCCCGTAGCGCGGTGTTCGCGCCGATGCCGAGATTGGGACTCATCGTCATGGACGAAGAGCACGACGCTTCGTTCAAACAAAACGAACAACCCCGCTATCACGCCCGCAAAGTGGCTCATGCGCGAGCGATGTCACTTGGCATTCCGCTGATCTTGGGTAGCGCGACGCCGTCGATGGAAACGTGGCACGCCACCGCCACAGGGCATGCCGAATTGATTCCGATGAACGAGCGAATCAACCAGCGTCCCATGCCGAGTGTGGAGTTGGTGGATCTGCGAATTCGTGACGATCGGACTCGGGGTGCAATCAGTCGTCCACTGCATCTGGCCGTCCAAGAAACGCTGAACGAAAAGGGGCAAGTGATCCTACTACTGAATCGACGTGGTTTTGCCACCACGATTCAGTGCCCATCGTGTGGCCACGTCGTGGCGTGCCCTGATTGTGACATGCCGCTGACCCATCACCGTGATGGTGGAAAAGCATGTTGCCACTATTGCGATTACACAATTGCCACCCCACCTTGGTGTCCGGCGTGCCGATTCGACGGCATTCGATACGGTGGGCTAGGAACTCAGCGTTTGGAAGTCGAAGTCAAAGCTCGTTTTCCGAATGCCAACATCGCTCGCATGGATAGCGACACCATGAAACGCCCCGGCAGCCATCAACGTGTGCTCTCAGCGTTCCGCAGTGGAGAGGTCAACATCTTGCTTGGCACCCAAATGATTGCCAAAGGACTCGATTTTCCAAATGTGTTATTGGTGGGGGTTATCAACGCCGATAGTGCATTGCACTTTCCCGATTTCCGTGCGGCCGAGCGAACGTTTCAATTGGTCACCCAAGTGGCGGGGCGAACCGGTCGTGGAGATCGCGGCGGCCGTGTGATTGTGCAAACATTCTCGCCCGAGCACCCAGCGATTCAAGCGGCATCGCGACACGACTACCATCAATTTGCGACCGACGAGATGGTCAATCGACGCAAATTCAACTATCCGCCTCTCGGTTCGGTCGCTCGCATTATTATTCGCGGCGTCGTCGAGGACGTTACCGAAGCGGTCGCCGATTCGTTGCTGGGACGACTCGAAGCCGCCCGCCAAGCTCTTGGATCGGAAGTTCGCATCTTGGGACCTGCGCCACCGCCAATCCCAAAATTGCGAGGCAAGTATCGGTTCCATCTGCTGCTGCAATCTACCGACAGTGCGCAGTTAGGCGAGACGATACGCCGCGCCACCGATTCGTTTACGATTCCCGAGAAAGACGACGTCCAATATGTCGTCGATATCGACCCGATCGATATGCTGTAAATCGGCCGCCGCCAGGTAGATGGCCGTCTAGGTTAGGGACAATCCGGACTGCGAAACCGGATTCAGATCGCACAAAACTGTCGCATATTCATCGAGGGGATGTTACGATGGATCGCTCTCGCAATCCCCTCATTCAACGCGCAAGTCGATTCCCTTGAAGATTCTTATCACCGGCATCTGTGGCTTTGTTGGACGCTGGATTGCCGAAGGTTTGCTGGACAGCCGTTCTGATTTGCAGCTGATCGGAATCGATAACTTGGCTCGTTCGGGCAGCGAGTCGAATCGCCAAAAACTGCACTCCATGGGTGTCCATTTTATCCACGGCGACCTGCGATGTCGAAGTGATCTCGATGCAATTCCCCAAGTCGACTGGGTGATCGATTGTGCCGCACTGCCAAGTGTCCTCGCCGGCACCGCAGGGCACAGTTCGTCGCGGCATTTGACGGAACACAATCTGCTCGGAACGTTGAATCTGCTAGAGTATTGCCGGCAACACCAGAGCGGTTTGATCCTGCTTAGCACGAGCCGCGTCTATTCGATCAGAGATCTTGCCTCGTTGCCGCTGATCGACGACGGAGACACCTTTGCTCTGGATCTCGAGTCGCGACTTCCCGCTGGTGTTTCTAACGCTGGGATCGACGAGTCATTCTCGACCACGCCGCCGGTATCGATTTACGGCGCTACCAAGCGAGCGTCCGAAACGATGGCATGGGAATACGCCGAAGCATACCAATTCCCGCTACGAATCAATCGCTGCGGCGTGCTCGCGGGTGCGGGCCAATTTGGTCGTGCCGATCAAGGTATCTATAGCTACTGGATCCATTCGCATCTGCGTCAGCGTCCACTACGCTACATCGGCTTTGGTGGTTCAGGACGCCAGGTTCGCGATTGTTTGCATCCTTGGGACGTCGCTCGGTTGGTTGACAAGCAGATAACGTCAGCAATGGACCCGACCAAACCGGTGATTGCAAACGTCAGCGGCGGCATCGAGTCGGCTCGTTCATTGTCTCAATTAACGCAGTGGTGTAACGAGCAATTTGGCAACCATGTCGTTACATCTTCGGAAGAGGAGCGTCCATTCGATTTGCCCTGGATCGTACTCAACTCGCGTCTTGCTCGCGACGCATGGCAATGGCAGCCATCTCGGTCTACGGATGACATTTTGTCCGAAATCGCAGACCATGCTCGACAACACCCCGATTGGTTGGAACTTGCATAAATCCCATTTCCACTGACGAATGGCTACCGAGGCTGACTTTTCCCCTCTCTCGCAATCGATTGGACTGAACATTCGACTATGCTGTGCTAAGCAGGTGGCGGAACCTCGATTCAAAGTCAAACACAATTGAGTTAGGTCTACGTCTTTTTTCGATCTTCAAGCTGCAACCGCCCATGACAGACCGCCCTCAGTTATCGATTGTCATCCCCGCGTACAACGAACAGCGCAACATCGGGCCCTGCATTGATGAATTGATGTCGTTTTTGGTGGATCGCCATCGCATCGACACCGAATTGATCGTCGTGAATGACAACAGCCAAGATGGGACGGAGGCCGAAGTGCTCCAACGCGTCAAACGCTGGCCCACCGTCCGGTTGATACGACGGCAGGCGCCGGGTGGATTTGGCCGCGCCATTCGTTCGGGACTTGATTTTGTTCGCGGATCCGTCGTTGTCATTTACATGGCCGACCGCTCGGATCACCCTGATGACGTGCTCTGCTACTACAGCACGATCCAACAAGGATATGACTGTGTCTTTGGATCACGCTTCATCAGCGGCGCCTCAGTGAAGCAATACCCGAAAGTCAAACTGGTCGTCAACCGAATCGTCAACAAAACGATTCAGTGGATGTTCTGGACCGACATGAATGATTTAACCAATGCGTTTAAAGCATACCGCAAAGAAGTCATCGACCAGTGCGGCCCGTACCGCGCGTGTCATTTCAATATCACGCTGGAAATGTCGCTTAGCGCTTTAATCGGCGGCTATAAAATCAAGCAGGTCCCGATCAAATGGGAAGGCCGGACGTGGGGTTCAAGCAATTTGAGAATGCGAGAAATGGGGCGTCGTTACCTGTGCACGCTATTGATGCTTTTCTTTCAACGCGTACTGATGTCCGACGATGTACGCGCCGAGAGCACTCGGCATCCAACGGGATCACTCGAAGTACACGCGGACCAATCGATGTCCGAATCCAACCGTCCTTGAGTTGAAGATCCATGCGACAATTGTCGAAGCAACAAAGAGACTGCGAGCGACGAACTCGGGGCAACATCAATTGCTACCAAGGTCGATTGCCACGAAGAACGATGGATGAGGTCTCATCACTTTTGATTATACAAATCACATGATTGAATCGTCCCAAACAACGTATCCCGTGTCATGGCCACTCGTGCGATGGTCATCGGTCTTTGCGTTGCTTCTTTTTGCGGTGCTAGCCTTCCTTCCCGCTTCGTTGTACGAACTCGTTCTGAAACGTCAATCAGGCGGATCGGCTGAACTGATCGTTCCCTTGTTACCTCGTTTTTTTGGAGGACTATCTCTTCTCGCTGCGATTGTCGCCCTTGCATCTTGGTTTGTCGGCGACAAAGCAGATCACCTTCTCTGGCGTTCGGCAACGCAACTGATCAAGTCATCCCACAAACCTGAGCGTCGCAGATCGTTTTGGTGCGAAACGGTACTTTGGGGACTGGTGTGCTCGGCGATCGTCCTTGCTTTTGATTGGCCTGCGATCGTTTGGGGCTACTTTGAATCCGACGATTTCAACTTATTGATCGACAACCGCACGCTTGATTTTCCTGAAGTCATGTATGCGACGATGAACGACCATGTGTATCCGCTGGGTCGCATTCTCATTCGCGTCTTTCATTGGATGTTCGGCACCCAAGCTGTTGCCTATAACTTGCTTGCGGTCGGCATGTTGATTTCTTTGGTGTGGGCTGGATGTCTGTATCTTCGCCAAGCTCGCGTATCACGCCTGGGGACACTGGTTTTCGCTTTCCTGTTAGTGGGATGGACCTTATGGGGCGAACTCACCTCAGGCGAATACATCCTGCTGATGCATGAGTCGTTAATGACGGCGGCACTGTTGATTGGTTGGACAACCCTGCGTTTTCGCGCGACCAATTTTCGGCTTTACTACGCTCTGACCTCGCTGCTGGTGGGATACGCGTGTTTCATTAATATCAGCGGATTTTGGGTGGCCTGTGCCGCGATTGTCTTTTTGACGTGTGATATCGTGGGAAATTCCGAATCGAATCCCATTCGGCGTCTGGGGCAACATTGGTCCCACTTTCTGGCAATCGGCCTTCCGATGTTCGTCGCGATTGCTTTCTATTTTCACGCGTACCATCAACCAAACGGCCCCCAGTTTTTGTCGGCGGCTGGCCCTCAGCGAGGACCGATGGGATTGATCCTTCAGTGGTTTTACACCATCACCACCTCGCTGATCTCAGTCCCTATCGCGACTCCCCCACCATCTCGTCGATTTTGGATTGCTTGAAATCGCGATGATATGCAGCGCTTTGATATTTGTTGCAATGATCGTTGCGACTTGGCCCGCGCTTCCCAGTCGCTCGCTGCAATTTCAACTTGTCGCGGTGCTGATGATCATGAGTGGTGTCGTCTTGATGGTCTGTTTGGGACGCCCCGTTCCAGGGATCGGACATGTCATTCCCCCTAAATATTTGTTCATGCCCTACACCTGGACGTGTATTGCCATTGCCATCTCGTTTGACGGGGGCTGGCAACGCGTTCCCGAAAAATGGCGTCTGGTCTACACCAAACTCTGTTTGCTGTGCATCCTGATCGCCTGGGGTTCGCATGGGGTTGCAAGCGGATTGGGAAGCCGAGGAATGCCATTTTTCGAAACCACACGTGGCGGCGAGATTCGCGAACACCAACTCGAATTCGCAGCGATGCAAGAACTAAGAGCAACGATCTTTGCACCGCTCGATGACGCTTCCGATGGCTTGCTTCAAATCGTCGACATCAATGGAAACACTCTGGCTCGGCAGTACCCTGCCCTCCGTTTCCCTTGGGGCTACGAACCCCAATTGTCCTACATGGTCGATGTCCTGAGTGACAAGCCAAGCCACTATCAATTTCTATACGCCACGGAACTCGTTTTCCCCAACCCCACCGTTTCTCGAAATCTCTATAAAAACGTCAGCCCCGAGTTTCTGAATTTGATCCAAACAAGCGAAGAAGCCAATCGACTCTATTCGTTGCCAGCGATATTGGATTCGCAAGCACGCCCCGCTACCCCAAGTGAGATTCAAGACCGGCCGACCGGGTTGACCATCATTGATGCAGTCGAGTCCCAGCAACAAGACACGAGCGAATGGTTAATCCGCAGCGATGGCCGAGCCAAAATTGTGCTGCGATATCCTGAGTGGAAAAGCGACGAACGGTTTCAATTGCAGATGGTAATCCATTCTCCACAACCAACGACGGATGCCGAAGACACCGCCGTGATGCTTTCCTTTCGATCCGCCTTGTTCAGCGGCGAAACCAAACATCGTTTACCGCCACCAGACGATGCTGGCCTGCTACAGATCATCGATCTGCAGCAGCTTCCTAGTTTTTCGCTGAGTGAGAAGATCGAATTTCTCACCATCGACCTGCCACATTCCGGGGCTTACCGCGTCGAGCATCTTTCGGTTCCGGTTGACCAATCACAGTAAGTGACAGGTGATTCATCAATCCCACCGCAAATACCAGCCAAGCCGGTTTGCGAAGCGCAGGAACACACACAGCTCAGAAACACACAGCTCAGGGAGACAGACGGATGATTTGCCAGGAAGCGTCATCGTTTTGCTGATAGACGATACGATCGTGCAATCGGCTTGGGCGACCTTGCCAAAATTCCAGCGTGGTCGGTTTCAACGCATAGCCGCCCCAATTTTCGGGACATGGCACCTCGCTTCCCTCGTGCTTGGCACTCAATTCCTGCATCCGAGTTTCCAGAACCTCTCGCGAACTCACCTCACTCGATTGGCGGCTGACCAGCGCCCCTATTTGGCTCTCGCGCGGACGGCTATGAAAATACGCAACGGCGTCCTCACGCGATGCTTTGCGTACGCTTCCCTCGATGCGAATTTGCCGCTCCAAGTGCGGCCAAAAGAAACAAAGCGCCGCTTGGGGATTGGCGGCCAGCTGTTTTCCCTTGATTGAATCGTAGTTGGTGAAAAAATAGAACTCACCTTCTTTGACCTGTTTCAACAACACCACTCTCGAGGTCACCGCTCCGTGGGGGTCCGCAGTCGATAGCGTCATCGCGTTGACCTCAAACCACTCCGGTAACTGCGAATCGTTGGCTTGTTTGAACCAAAGATCGAACTGAACCATCGGATTGGGATCGACGTCTTTCTTATCGAGTCCACTGAGTGTGTAAGTTCGTCGCATTTTCTCAATCGACATTCGACATTCCTCTTCACCGTCTTGGTGCTCAAAAACAAACTAAAATTCGGCACCATTGATAACATGCTTGCTATCAATCTGCCATGAAACCCTGGCTTTTTGCACAAGAAACCTGCTTTGGCGCGCCGCTTGCCTCAATTAACTTACGCTACATGCAAACTGCCAATATGACAGACATCTCAAACTAGCTTCGGGATATTTACGATGGAATCATTAACTGGAAATCTTCTAGTTGCTTCCTCGCTTGCGACAGACCCCATTCTCAGCAGAGGGGTTTGTCTGCTGGTGCACGACGACCAGGAGAGCGTCATTGGTGTCATGCTCAACCGTCCAATGCACCCCAATCCCCAGGCATTGATGGCGATGCTCGGGGAACCAATGGGCTCGCAGTCGCCTGAGAATGAGACGGCAGAGTTCGAAGCACACAATGACGAGTCCATGAGCCGATTGCCAGCAAACGCAAAAGGGCATTCCCCTTCGCCGTCTCAGGGTCCGCCGACACCTTATTCCCCCGTGGGGATGGTCCACTTTGGAGGCCCGTTGTCAGGCCCGGTCGTCGCCATTCATCAGTTGAGCGAGTATGCCGAAGCCGAAACGGGACACGGCATTTATGTGGCCGCACAGAAGCAGCACCTCGAAGGGTTAGTAAACAAACAACCAGGTCCCTATCGGTTGATTATTGGCCACCTTGGTTGGGAAACGGAGCGGCTGAACGCCGAGGTCGAGGCAGGTCTTTGGCATATTGTTCCGGCCACTGCAGATGTCGTTTTCGAAAACGCCGACGAAATGTGGCCACGATTGATTCGCCGAGCCACGTCGCGATCGGTTGCTCGTTGGCTTGGAATTCCTGACATGGCGGGCAAAGCGGAACTAAACTAAGTGTCGCATCGAAGGCTTGTTTGTGTCATGGACTTCCAAACACGCCGATATTCCGTAACATGGTCGCCATGATCGCCTCGGTTGCCACGAGTCCGTCAAGCCTTTGCGCACCGATTGGTGCCATTACCTTTCACCACTACCGAACCGAGAGATTGCAATCGCATGGGGCGACACGACGACGACGAGGAAATTAAACGTCCCTATCGGATTCAAAAGCGACGCCTGGGCACGATTCGTTTCGTCAGCCCCGATGGCGAATTCGGCTTTATCGACGCCGAAGATTTTCGCGAAGATGTGTTCTTTCATCGATCGGTCTTTGACGGCACGATCGAAGGTGCCCCCCCACGCGGCCCGTACGATCGCGAAGTGCTGCCGTACGAGTACATGTGGGTCGAGTACGAATTAGATGACGACTATTACGACAAAGAAAATCGCTTGCGAGCGAAACTGGTCCGTCGCAGCAATCGTCCCGAAGGCAAGAAGTTGTCGGGGCGCGACGCCCCGCACTTGATCGTCAAACATCACCCCAACGCTCGCAAGAAACGCCCCTCATGGCGTGGCAAAGACGACTCCTAAGCCGTTTGTTGTAGCAGTCACTCAGTCGATTGCCTGTTCGAATTGCCTGTTCGAATTGCCTGTCTGGATTACCAGTTCGGATTTCCCGTTCGGGCGTCCGCTAGGGCGTCTCGGACGCGGGTGCTTCTTCGACCACCTTGGTGGTATCCACTGCTTGAGCCTTGTCTTCGTCTTCCTTCTCTGCGGGCAAACGGCCTCCGTTTTCCTGAGCAGTAATCATGTCCTCTTCGAGCGCCCGAATCTTTTCCGGGTTGATTTGCCTGGACAACAAATCCTGCGTCTGAGAGAACATTTGGTCGATCTTCGCACGCTGGTTACGGATTTTTTGCCCCCGGTTGGTTCAAAAATGCGGTGAGT
>NZ_ANOG01000739.1 GCF_000346295.1 Rhodopirellula maiorica SM1
GATCCAACGCATCCGTGGTCCACCGCGTTGCTCTGTCGTCACTTCGACCGCTTGCCGGAACGTCACACGTGAATTGCTGGCGGACACCGAATCGATCGCCGACTGAAATATTTCGACTAACTCGTGGGCATGAGCCTCACGCTGTTGCCGCTGCCACGCGTGTTGACGCTGAATCGTCTGCCACGCAAACAACGAAACCACGGCAAATACCCCGACTAAAAAAATCAGAATTAGCTTTGCTGCAAGTTTCATAAGAGCCTTCCGAAAACAAACGCGACCAACGTCGATTGTAAATCAGACGTTGGTCGCCGTCAGTAACCAAGGGTGGGATAGCCTTCTAGGCCGTCATCGGGCACCTCTTCTGGCCAGACATCCGGCAATCCGTCCGAGTTGCTAGCCCGAAGTTAATCTACCCACCATTCCGGCAATCATCGCCGCTTAGTTCTGCACCACCACAAATCGTGATCCCTGCGTCGTGCGAACCAACAACAGCACCGAACCGTCCGAATCTTCGGCAATCTGCTTCTCAAACTCGCCGGGGCTCGAAACGTCATGTCGATTGACTTGGACGATCACCATTCCTGGTTTCAATCCCGATTCTGCCGCAGCGCTGCCTTCCTGCACACGTGTGATGACCACTCCCGTTTGCGATTCCATTCCCAGTTGCTTCGCAACGTCAGCCGACAATTCGCTAATCTCCAATCCAAGCGACTGCATCTTCACACCGTCGCTCTTTTCCGTCGACTGGGTGCTCGCTCCGAACTGATTCGGTGCGGCTTCGGGTTCGTAAGTCAATTCGATCGACTTGCCGTCTCGCACCACATCCACCGTCAACGTGTTGCCGAGCGGCGATCGTTCAACCGCCAACTGCAATTGTTGAGGCGTGGTGACATGGATACCACCAAAATTGACAATCACGTCGCCGGTTTTCAGTCCCGTTTTCGCCGCGGGCGTTTTCGGGAACACATTTGTCACGACCACACCACTTTTCGGAGCCACGCCAAGCTGGGTGCTCAGTTCGTAGTTGACCGGTTGAATGCTAACCCCAAGGTACGATCGTTTGACTTGCCCATGATGGACCAATTGGTCGCTGACCCAGTGTGCCAAATTTGATGGCACAGCAAAACCTACCCCGTTGTTACCGCCTCCGCGAGACGAAATCGCGGTATTGATTCCAATCACTTCCCCACGCAGATTGACAAGCGGTCCACCACTGTTTCCGGGGTTGATCGCCGCGTCGGTTTGAATAAAGTTCTCGCGATCGGTGATCCCAATCCCGCGATTCTTGGCACTGACAATCCCTGCGGTGACGGTGCTTTCCAAACCAAAGGGTTGGCCGAGAGCGACAACCCAATCGCCCACTTCCATGGCTTCGCTGTCACCAATTTTCGCGGCTACCAAACTCGAGTCACCCTCGAATTTGACCACTGCGATATCGGTTTGAGGATCCGTCAGCACCTCGGTGGCCGTGAATTCACGACCATCTTGAGTTTTGATGATCACCGTCCCGCCCCCTTCGACGACATGGTTGTTCGTCAACACAATCCCGGCCGAATCAATGATCACTCCTGAGCCGATCCCCGCTTGCGAACGTGGGGCTTGACGCGGTGTCATTTGGCCAGGTGCGTTTCCACCACGACGGCCAAATTCGTGGTTTCGGAACATGTCTTCAAACGGCGTTCCCTTGAATGGATTCTCCTTTTCAAGCGATTGACCGCTGTCCGGAATAGGCTGCTTGGCCGATTGCCAGGAGGTATCAGGACGATTTTCAATAGCCACTACCGATGGCAAGACATGCGTCGCGACGTCGCGGAACGCATCGGACAATGCATTAGCAACGCCAATCGATTCACTGCGTAACACCGGAGCCGATGCCGCTGGGGTCTCCGTTTTGACATGTGTCGCCGGTGCAGCGGCAATCAATGCGCCGGTTGCGGCGACGGTCAGCGGAGCGGCTAGTAATGCTGCACGTAATTTAGAACGTTTTGAGAGCGGACGATTCATTATGCAATCCTTTAACGAAAGGGCGGGATCAATCTTTAGTAAGCTAGCGAGCCCCCGACTCATTGCTGATAGAGTCATTGCTGACAGATTCGGGCAACTCGAACGGCCGAGGTTCGTTACACAGCGCCAACACTCCGGCGATCCCTACAAAAGCACGTCCTGTGCCAGCAGTAAAAACAGTCACATCAAAACACAAATACTGCACAAAACGCGGCAATCGGCGCTATTCCTGCGAGTTCTCACGCGATCGTCTCGAGGGACACAAATCCGCAGCGGGGCAGAATGCCCCAAGCAATCCCGTAGCGAAACTCGCCAAGAGTTTCGGTGGACATTGGCGGAGCCAAAACTCTTGGCGAGTTTCGCTACGTTCTGTGGCCCCGGCTCTACATCTAAATGAATTGCAACTCAATCCACCGCGACTTCTTGACCGCCCGAGAGGCGGGCGGTGATCAAGTACATTACCGGCGCCAACACCAGCACCAATACCGTGCTCAGCGTCAACCCAAACGCCAAACTGGTCGCCATCGGCGACACCACCTGTGCTTCCTTGGATCGCTCCAGCAGGATTGGCAACATTCCGGCGACCGTGGTGACCGACGTCAACAACACAGCACGAAAACGGCGCCGACCGCCGTCGACGATCGCCTCGTGAATGGGCAAGCCGTCGGCGACGCGGCGATTGATAAAGTCGACCAAAACGATCGAGTCATTCACCACCACTCCCGCCAACGCGACGATGCCAAAGATGCTGAACAACGTCAATTCAATGCCCATCACGATATGCCCCAAGATGGCACCGATAAAACCAAAGGGGATAATCGACAGGATCAAAATCGCCTGCCAACACGAACCGAACTGGATCGTCAACAACAAAAACATCGCGCCGACCACCACGAAGAAACCGATGGTCAAACTGTTTACCGTCTCCGTGGTCTGCTCTTGCTGTCCCGCCCACTCCAATCGAACGCCAGG
>NZ_ANOG01000740.1 GCF_000346295.1 Rhodopirellula maiorica SM1
ACGCCCCCGTTGATCCTGCGACATCAAAGCTCAAAAAGTCTGGCTCCCCTCGCCTCCGCAGCGGTTCCGCAATTTGCAAATCGCAGGACACCACGTCAATAACAGCATTTTGAGTTTGCACTCAACAATAGGTCGCGGGTGAGCTGTTGTGGGCGTCCTTGTCGAACTTAATCTCGGCTGTCTATTTAAACGTTCGGAATAATCTTAGGCGTTTCAAACGTTCTCGTAAGGACACCAATCTTTTGACGATGTGTTCGAAACCCACGGCCATTGTCTAGCTCACTTGTCCCCTGATCGTCGCTATCTCGTGGTCTATTTCACACACGATGCCCCCGCGAAGCGATTGATTATTGACTTGCAAACGTTTGAGTTAGTCCATTGCACATCGATACCAGACCGAACAATTGAGGCGTTTGCACCCGATGGTGAACAGCTCGCATCATTGCAGCGGAAAAAGTTGGTCTGGTTGAATACTCAGTTCTGGCAGCCAGTGCGTACCGACGAAGTTCCGACCGAGTGGACTAAGACCGGTTCGGCTTTCCATCTGTTGAACGAGCGATACGTCATCAATTCAAGCGGCAGTCTGATTGATCTGCAGACAAAGGAGATTGCCCGCGAACTTCGCAACGTTGGAGTGGCCGATAACCCTAGTAAACCTCCGAAGGACGCATGGGTCCGAAACTGTCTAATCAGAGCAGACACGAGCACCGGTGCGAAAGTGGTCACATGTACCGTCGTGCCGGGGACTGAGTAGCTCGCTGCCGCGGATGCCGCTACTTGTGGAATCATCGAAATCGCTAGCGATGGGGCTAGTGTTTTGTGGGTTCAACGGGCGGGACTATCGGTAGGTATCACATTAAAAAATTGCTTCGACCCGGGGCGTTCCATAGCTTGGCGTGGGTAAATTTCGAGTATCATGGGCCGAGCTTTCCCCGTTTGTTCCGTTTGGTAGGTCTTCTTCGATGCGATTGATTGGTTTGGTCAACTGTTTTTGGCTGTCGCTGTTTGCCTTTGCAACCGTTGGTTCAAATTTCTGCCTTGCGGACGAAGCACACGATCCGGCCGACGTGGCTGCCAACGAAATTTCGCTGGTTTCACCCGAGGATGATTGGAGCCAGCCCTCGTTCTGGCGGACAGGCAAAGGGAATCCTGTCGGCGAGGCTTGGGAGTTCGCCGATGGCGAAGTTCGGCTGGTGAAACCTCGCACTGGCGATGGAAATCTTATTAGCCCTCCGCTGCCGCCAAACTTTGAACTCGCCTGGGATTGGAAGATCTCTCCGAAGACCAATTCGGGACTGAAGTACCGCGTTCGCAAGTTTGGTAATCGATATCTGGGTGTGGAATACCAGATTATCGACGAAACGATTCCGCTGAAGAATCCTAGCAAGGGATCGACCGCTTCGATTTATGATTTGCAAGCTCCGACGCTGGACAAACCTTTGAAGCCTGCCGGCCAATGGAATCATGCTCGAGTGGTCGCCCGCGGAACCCACTTGCAACATTTCCTAAATGGAGAATTGGTCGCTGAAACCGAGACCGAGGGTGCGGCATGGGACGCGATCTATGCACGGAGCAAGTTTTTTGAAGAGTCGGGTTTTGCCCAGCCACGCGAGGGAGACCGCGTGATGCTGACCGATCATGGCGGGCAAGCCGCCTACAAAAACTTTCAATTAACCGTGTTGCCAGCACCCACTGAAGCTGCCGTTTCCTCACCCAGCGAGGGACCTTTTCTCGCGAATGGGATGCGTAACAGCTGGGCAGACCAGAATTCAATCGTCTTGTGGACACGGACGACAAAGAATCCAGAAGCGAAGATGGACGGATTGCCGTTTGTGAAGTTGTCCAATAGCGAGGCCCGAAAACTTGCTAAGGGGACCGATGCGGATGAACTGCTAGCCGCGCAGTTGCCCGCCGGGGCAAAGCTCGAACAGATGCTCGGTGCATGTTCCGGGGTCGAGGGCGAAGTACGATTGACCTATTTCCCAAAATTAAAACGCTACGATTCCAAAACGACTCCATGGAAGAAGACCGTCGCCGAACAGGACTTTACGGCTCAGTGGCATCTGAATGATCTACGACCGGGCACTCAGTACGCGGCCATCGTGGAAACGCGGCCAGTCGGTAAAGACGAAGCTTCGCAGGAGGCACTATCGGCGGTATTGCGAGGTAGTTTTGAAACGGCGCCGGAAGTAAGCAGCGATAAAGACATAAGGTTTTGCATGACAACCTGTCACGATTTCATCCGCCGCGATGATGGCGATCGGGGACACAAGATCTATCCATCCTTCGAGAAGTTTGGTCCTGATTTTGTCGTGCATGCCGGAGACATCGAATACTACGACAAACCCGATCCTTGGGCGATGACAAAGGAGTTGATGCGGTTTAAGTGGCAGCGCATTTTTGCCTTGCCCAACAATCGTCGTTTCTATGCAAATCACACAACTTACTTCATCAAAGATGACCATGACACGTTGAAAAACGATTGTTGGCCGGGGGAACGCTACGGGTCGGTTAGCTTTGAAGAAGGCGTTCAGTTGTTTAACAAAGAGCAATTTCCCTCGCACGAACCTCGCTACCAAACGGTTTCATGGGGCAAGCACACCCAGATGTGGATCTTGGAAGGTCGCGATTTTCGCAGCCCCAACAACATGCCCGATGGACCTGAAAAGACAATCCTCGGGAAGGAACAAAAAGAATGGCTGTTGCAGACGCTAAAGGACTCTGACGCAACGTTTAAATTGCTCTTCAGTCCGACGCCGATTGTGGGTCCCGATCGTGACAACAAGAGTGACAACCATGCCAATGACAACTTCGTTTACGAAGGGAACGAACTTCGGCAGGCCTTTGCCGAGATCGACGGTCTGATCATTTTCTGCGGCGATCGACATTGGCAATACGCGTCGCTGGACGAGAAATCCGGACTGTGGGAATTCGGTTGCGGCCCAGGTAGTGCGGATCATGAACTAGGTTGGAAGCCAGGTGACAAACGACCCGAGCATCAATTTTTGCGTGTCGCGGGAGGCTTTTTGTCAGGCCATGTCCAGGCCAAAGGAAAGGATGGCAAGCCCAAGCTGACGCTGCGTCATCATGAGGTCAATGGAAAACAAGTAAGCGAGTTCCATTTCCCCGTCGAGGAATAGGAGTGCCGGTTCCTAAAACGCCGTGAAGCATTTCTGCGTAGCGAAACTCGCAGAGAGTTTCGGTTTTACGCGCATGGCCGAAAGTCTCGTGGCCGAAAGTCTCTGCG
>NZ_ANOG01000741.1 GCF_000346295.1 Rhodopirellula maiorica SM1
TACAAGATGAACAATGACGCTTCGCTGTCCATGGGTTCCGCAGCGATTTCGCCTGGCTGAGTATCGACAACATCATGCCACCAAACGTCGCGACCGTCGGTCATCGCGACATCGTCTTGGCCGGTCCGCTTGAGCACCAAACAGTGCTTGACGGTCGGCGATTTTTCGAGCGCTTCGTCCACCGTTTTCTTGAGTGGCAAAATCTTCCCGCGGCGGTACAGCCCGTCGGCGGTGATCATCAATTTGGCACCGGCGTCGTTATTGCGATCGACGATCGATTCGGCACTGAAGCCCGCGAAGATCACAGAATGGACCGCGCCAATGCGGGCACAAGCCAACATCGCGATCGCAAGCTCTGGGGTCATCGGCATGTAAATGCTGACGACGTCACCGACGCCGACACCAAGTTGCTTGAGCCCTTCGGCGCATTTGCAAACTTCACGGCGAAGTTCGCTGTAGCTTAGCGTTCGCGTATCGCCCGGTTCCCCCTCCCAAATGATGGCCGCACGATCGCCACGACCAGCGTCAATGTGTCGATCCAAACAGTTGTAGCTGGCGTTAGTCTTTCCGCCGACAAACCATTCGGCATGCGGTGGATTCCACTTGCACACTTCGTCAAACGGTTCAAACCAATGCAGATGCTCTAAAGCTTCTTCACGCCAAAATTCATCCGGGCTTTCGGCCGCACGCTTGTACATCTCCTGGTACTGGTCGGTTGTCGAAAAAACGGCCTTCTGAGTAAATTCGGCCGGAGGCGGAAACAAACGATCTTCGGTCAGAACGTGGTCAATTTGCCCTGAGGGAGATTTGGTCATGGTGGGAAAGCCAGTCAGGAAAAAGGAGGGAAGCGATGCAAGGCGATGGCCCAATCGAGATGCCTACAACGCGTTTATGCTTACAAACGCTCAGTGTAATGGAATCGACACTACAATTTCACCACACAATGGATTTTATACCCGCATTGCGACCATCTTACGACGGCTAACGCTCTCCGTGCTCCCCGCCAGCCGACACTGGATCCCCCCAAACCGCTGGGCAAATGGGGTGCCCCGCGAAACGAATTGGCGGCTAGAATGGAGGTGAGTCGGAGATCGCATCTCACGATTGAGAAAGCAAAACACTACCAATCCGCTTGCAGGAGAATTCGCTTGAGACTGACTGCCATTTTGCCCCTCCTTTTGGCTGGATTGTTTTACTGGTTGCGACGCGACCACTTCGACGCCGCCCACCGCCGACGTCGTCCCGCGACGAC
>NZ_ANOG01000742.1 GCF_000346295.1 Rhodopirellula maiorica SM1
CCCACGCGTCGCGATAGCCATCTCGAGGTGATTCCATGAGCCATTTCCGACCCCACGGCGTCGTTTCGCCCTTCTGCTACACCCTGTTCGCGTTGACCTTTGTCACTGCGATGACGCAGTCCGCTCGTGCCGACGCCGATAAATACAGCAAAACGCTGCAGTCGACCGTTTGGATCATCACCAGCGACGCCGAAAACGAAACCTCTACCGGCACCGGAGTCTTCGTCGACGTAGACAAACGTCTCGTGCTCACCAACGCGCATGTGGTCGGCGACAGCCGTTCGGCAGTGGTCTTTTTTGCCGATGTTCGCAACGGGCTGCCCGAGGTCAAACGCAAACATTACCTCGACAATGTGATGAAACTTGCCCAGCCTGGCAAAGTCGTCGCGGTCGACCGCAAACGCGATTTGGCCCTGATTCAACTGCCCAAAATCCCGGCACGAGCCAAAGTGATCGAATTGGCCGACTCCAGCACCAAGCCCGGATCGGCAGTCGATGTGATCGGAAACCCCGGCGGAAGCGACGTTTTGTGGGTCAACACCTCGGGAACCGTTCGCTCGGTGTATGACAAGAAATTCAAATCCAACCACGGCGAACACGATTTCAAAGTGGTCGAAATCCAAAGCCCAATCAAACCTGGCGACAGCGGTGGACCGGTTGTCGACAACGACGGCAAATTGGTGGCAATCGCCCAGTCGTTTTCGCCCGAAAGCCCGCTGATTAGCTATT
>NZ_ANOG01000743.1 GCF_000346295.1 Rhodopirellula maiorica SM1
CGGGATGGATGATCACCTGAAGTTCAAAAAAGACCACGTCGGGGCCAGCCGCGTTGACGACGGGCTGATGGAAGCGGATGGCAAAACCGGGAGTGCCGGGGTGCGAATCTTCGTCGCCAGCGATGACAGGATCTACAGAGAGCGGCGTGTTGCTGCCGCCTGGGTTGATCAGGCCGCTGCATAGGTAACGGTCGCGGTCGGCGTACCACGAGCGAGAGAGTTCGTTATCCGTCGTGTCGATCGGATCTCGCTGTTGTGCCCATGTGATGATGTTCGCATCGGTGCCGCCGTGGAAATGAATCAAGTCAAAACCGATCAGCTCATCGACTTGGTACTCGTGCTCGATGCCCGCTCGCTGGACGGTAACGGATTGTAATTCTTTTGCGTTTCCTCGATCGTCTTGGCTGGCGTCAAAGCGGACGATGCGGTCTGGGATTTGATTGCGATAGGCCGCTTCGTCAAACGGGATTTCCAAGATGTCGACACGATCCCCGATCAACAGCTGACGTGCCTGTCCTCGCCGTAAATTGATGGGGACCGCCGACGAAGGCGTTTCTTCGTCGGTTTGCT
>NZ_ANOG01000744.1 GCF_000346295.1 Rhodopirellula maiorica SM1
GCTGACGACGTTTGTTGAGAACACACCAGCGATGTGCATGCAGTTTGGTTCACGTGGCGACCGAATGCAACGCAGCAGGATCAGACCTCGATCACCGGTCCCGAAAAAAGGATCACGCACCGACGTTAGGGCGACCGCGGTCTCGCATCCAAGTTGACCACGCACTGTTTTTTGCCCTCCCACGGGGTGGCTCATGAAATCGGCGTTTCGATTTAGGCCGTAAAACACGGGGTTTTGATCCAGACACGCGCGTGAAACCTCAGGGGCTATTTTCCGTGGTCAAGTTGACCACGGAAATTCATGACGCTGGGATCACGGGGATTCGTCGCCGCGTTGAAGGCTCTCGAGGATTCGGAGAAGCCGCAACCTATGCTCCTCACTTTCTGGCGATTCCGGCACAATCATCACCGGGATATATCCGGTGATCCCCTCGTCCTCCAGCCGGACCACCTGAGCAGCTATTCGGCGCTCGATGGCTTCCTTGGTTTTCATAAGTCCTTGGAGGGCTCGGTCGTATTCGTCGTCTTCGTGCATTTTTCTGTTTCCTCGCCACTGCTTTCAGGGTTCTCTCGGATGATGAACTTCACGCTGGCGTGGTTCAAAACGCTATTCGCCGCAGAGCTCAATCCGGACATCAATTTACTTAAACTCTCGAACACGCGATCTTCTTCCAAGATCTCTTTATTACACGCGATGCATGTTTTTCGCGAGAACGTCCCCGCGAATTTGCAAATGTTGATCTCAACTGTCGTGCCACATGCGTTGCAAGTGATTGCGACTCGGTTCAATTCGTTCAGGCCAATCTTTGTTGCTAGTTCTTTCATTTTGCTCTCCGGTGTTATTAAGAAAAACGCCCCAATAACACAGGCTCAAAAACGAGCGAAACATGTCGCGAAAAAGCGTATAGATTCGCTATTTGACAGATACGCGCGGAGTGAATCCTAGTATTGATTCGCCGATGGCGCGAATAACGTCGGCTACTCGCTCCGCTGCGGACTCAGGCACGAGCACGGCGTCGTGCAAGGGCAAAAAGTCAATCCCCATGTCGATCAGTCGATCGTGCACCGGCGTCATCACACTGCCCTCCAGACGCGTAAGGTAGTGAGTCAGCCCCGATGCACCTACGTCGTCGCGGATCCCCTGGATCATCGATGCCGCGATTGGAAAACGCCGGCGGAGAGCAACCCACAGCGGGCGAGAGTCGAGTCGCTGGTCCTGCCCGGTGAGGCATTGCACCTGGGTGGCCACCTTTAGGTCGTCGGACGTTGGAAAATCGACACCAGCTTCATTGCCCAAATCGGCATACCAGTGCCCTGACTGTACCCCAGCGACCATGCGGTCTTTTTCATCGCCTTCAGGCAATTGGGCGGCGATAACAGCCCAGTACGCACTCTTAAGATCCACTTCGATCATTCGCTCGCCATCGATCAGCATTTCCTTTCGCATCAGGCGGGGAGTGTTGGTCAGCGAGTGGTAGACACGACCGGACTTGTTTCGGGCCACGCGGAGTAGCGATCCGTCCCGCATTTTACGCAGTAATCGAGCACTCCAGTCGCGTTTTGATAGCCCGGTCTCGGCGTTTTTTTCGTCGCTGATCTCGCGCAAAAATTTGTCGTTGGTTGGCGGTGTTACTTTTTGGAACGTTTCGAAAATGGCTTTGGCTCTTTTCGTAATGCCGAAGAAGTCACAGCAGATTTCGTAGTTACGCTCAGCGCACCACGTGCACCAGCGAATAGCACGTGTCATCAACCACGTAGCATCCAACATAACAACACGACACCGACGACCAGGAGAGGACCCACCCAATCCACTATCTGTTGGCTGGTTTGGGTTACCTGAAATCGAGCGTGAATCGAGCCCGCAAAATCGGTGGATCGCAGCGTGTTTCTTGATTTCGGCGTCACGTACCAGCTCGATATATGGGCAATCGACGAGCGCCTTGGCGATCGCCTTTCGAGTCGTGGAGCCATGGGTGCCGTCCACTCTGCCGGTGTTAATGCTGAAATGGCCGCGTTTGGTCCAAGCGTGATATGCAATCATCAGCTCATAACGAGCACTGGCGTTCTTCACGTTTTCTTCGATCCAATCGAAAAAACGAATCGCTACAAGAATGCGCCAGTCCGTGCCAGCGGCGCCGATTTGTGTGGTATCCATGGTGTCTCCGATGAGAGACGCCCATTGGCAGGTCATTCGCTGGTTGACTTAGTTCTCGCCCATGCCGACAATGACTTTGACTACTAATGGGAGTCGACCGCGAGCTAGGTATGACCGCTAAATCAATAGCCTGGCTCGCGGTTCTCTTTTTCTTTCGTGTGCGTGTGATGTGTCCCCAGCCACCTTGGCTGAGCGATGAAACATCGTAGGAAGCGAAAAGGGCCGGTTTCTAGGGGCCGTTTAATTTTCTTGCATCGCTCTGGTGCGCTCGTGTGATGCTTTATGCGTCGCATCTTTCCACGGTTTGGTTCGGAAAATCACGACTCTATTGAGTTGGTCGTCGTGTCAAACATGCCTCAAAAAGTGTCCACTTCGCCGTTTGG
>NZ_ANOG01000745.1 GCF_000346295.1 Rhodopirellula maiorica SM1
CGTTCGAGCACCAGCATCCAGGGCTGCATGAACGACGGAGTGAACCCACACAGGTCTTCCCACGCCGGGTGCGTCATGTCCTCTTCGGACAAAATCGCGCCGGCGAACAAGCCGCCTTCGTCTTCGCGGCCCAACCAATCGCGTTTGAAGAACGGATAGCCGCCAAACAGTTCGTCGGATCCTTCGCCTGTGACGACGGCCTTGTAATTACAAGCCCGCACGCGGCGGCTCATATGCCATTTGGCGACGGCCAGGGTGTTATAGAACGTCCGTTCGGCATGCCAAGTCGCCCGTTCAAACGCGGGACCGTAAAGTTCTTTTTCGGTCAGCCGCAGCAGTTCTTGCTCGGCTCCGGTGCGATCGGCCATCAATTTGGCGATGTTCGATTCGTCATACTCGTCACTGTCAAAGGCGATCGTAAACGCTTTGACCGGCGACTGCTGCAGCGTCGTCGCCAACCCTAGGATCGAACAGCTGTCGATGCCACCCGAAAGGTAGCAACCGACCGGCACGTCCGCTTCCAATCGTGTTGCGACGGCGTCGATCAAACGATCCTGGACACCTTGCACGTACTCTGCGGGATCGGGATTGGGATCATGCGACGTGGGGAAGACGAAATCCCACCACCGCTCGGTTTTTGTTTCCAAACGCCCGTTTCGCATCTCCGCGACCAGCATGTGTCCGGGCTGTAGGGCGTGAACCCCTTCGAATGCCGTGCTGCCGGGCACCATGACTTGCATCATTTGGTGCAGCGCCGCTTTGGGGCACAGTTTGGGCGTCACGTCGGGGTGTTTTAGGATCGACTTGACTTCCGATCCCCATACCACCCCGTTGTCGTTGACGGAGTAATAGAGTGGTTTGATGCCGAATCGGTCGCGAATCAAGATCAAGCGTTTCTTGCGATCGTCGTACAGCACGATGGCAAATTCGCCGCGCAATTGATCAACAAACGACAATCCGTCTCGCAAATAGAGTGGCAGCGCGATCGCACTATCGCTTTTGCCACTGCAATCATATTGTTGGCAAGCTAGTTGCGTCCGCACGCGTTTGTAACCGTACAACTCGCCATTGACGGTGATGGCGTAGTCGCCTTCGGCCGATTCGATCGGTTGATGACCATGGCTCAGTCCCACGATCGACAACCGAGTGTGCCCGAGTGCGACGCCATTGTTTAAGTAAAATTTACTGCCGCGTTCGTCCGGGCCGCGATGGTCCAAGACGTCCAGCATGCGATCGAGAGTGAAACGCAGTTCGCGTTCATTGGTTCGTGATGGGTTCCAAAACCCAGTAATGCCACACATATGATTTCCCGTTGGGTGTTTTGGTTTGGGTGAATAAGGTTGGCGCAAGCTGCCGTTTTTGGCTGTCTTGTCGTGCCGCCTTGCTGCCGACGCCATCGGCCGCTCAATGAACGCTGCTCAGTGAACGCCGATCAACGAAGCGTCGATCCGTGGACGCCGTTTAACCTTGGGCGTCGACCAATCGATCGCCCTGAGATTAGATTCCGCTGATTCGATCCAAGCGATCCAGTACGGCGGTCAAAAGTGCTTGACGCACGAAAACAGCGCCTGCTGCTTGGGCAAAATAAAGATTGTGTTCGGTTTCATCCAAGTCTTCGGATAACTCGTCGTTGCGGGCAAGCGGGTGCATGATTACCGAACCCGGTTTCAAGTTGCTGCTGCGTTCGATCTTATAGCGACCGTCAAGGTTTCGGTAACTATCGCCTAGAAACGCGATCGAATTGACGTACACGACATCCAAATGCGGCAATACTTCTTGCACGTCATTGGTGATATCGATTGGAATCGGTGACTCTTCGATCGGCTCGGTTAAATCCAAGCCCACCGGATCCGCCATTTCCGAAATCAACGTGATTCGTTTGACCGAGTTGGTGAACATCAGCGATAGTCGCAGAAAACTTTTCACCGCTCGCATCGATCCGGGTGTCCCAATGATCCCCAGATGCACGCGGCGGTCCTCGGGGCAATCCTCTTTGCAAAGTTCCGGTCGCCATTTCAGCAACGAGTACCAATCGATCAACGCTTGCGTCGGATGGTGCCCTGAACCGTTGCCGGCATTGATCAGCGGTCGCTGCAGATTGCGACGAATTTCGTCCATGCTATTGGTTTCGGGATGTCGCATGATGACCACGTCACCGTACGTGTTAAACATCTCGCCGATATCCGCTAGCGATTCTCCCTTGGCAACGCCGGTGACTTGACCATCGGGTACCGACAGCACTTTACCGTCGAGCCGCTGCACGGCGCTTTCGAACGACAGTCGTGTCCGCGTGCTGGCTTCGAAGAATGCAGTGATTGCAATTTTGCCATCAAGCGGTTTGTCGATTTCGACATTGCGCATCTCCAGCACGGCTGCCAATTGGGCGATCGCGATCACGGTGCGGCGATCAAATTGCCGTGGGTTCAAGATCGATTGTCCCGCGAGCGCCTTGAGCGCCTCACGATCGATCTTGCCGTCGCTGGTGGCGAGCAGATCGCCAGGACACAATTGCATTCCTTTGGAGTTCATCGCCACATCCGTTGTCGTGCGAAGAGATTGAGAGTTTGTTTTTGTGTTTGTGCTCACGTTCTTCACCATATCTTCTTACCACGAGAATCGAAGAACAAAAACGCGACAAGCATGATCACCCCGATGCTGCAAAGCACCAGCGCACCCACGACAAGCCACTGTAGAAAAGTGACGGAAAACATCATCAGGAACTCGCTCCCACAGGCTGGCGGGGGTCCAAGGCGTCAACTTGATCGTCGTTGCCTTCGAGAGTCGATAGCCGTTCAAATTGGAAGTTGTCGGGGACAAACAACGTGACCAAACCAAATACGATTCCGGATACCGCTGCTCCGACCAACGATCCTACAAACCAACCGATCATTTGATAGGCAGCCAAGCCAACGATGCTGCCCGAGACCATGGCGCTACAAGCGGCTGCGGCACTAGGGCGGCGAAAATACAGACCGCCAACGATGGGCCAAATGCAACTGCCCACCATCGGTCCCGCAAAGAACAGTACGGTGGCTAGCGTTCCCAGATTCGGCCACGCAAACGACCACGACAACACACCAAGCAGCACAATGCTGATCGCGGAATAACGCCGCTTTGCTGTGTCAGTGAGTGGGCCAGGCGACCATCGTTCGATGACGTCATTGACGATCAGGTCCGACGTGGCTGCTAACAGGCTATCGATGCTTGACGCCAATGAGCAGAAGACGATGACAAAGACCAGCAGGGCACCGCCCCATCCCAACAACGTCGCGGCCACCAATGGGCCGACCGTATCAGGCTGGCTGACGCCGATGCCAAGGGTTGGTGCGGCCAATCCCAAGAATCCGGCCAAAACAGGAACAGGTAACCACAATAATCCGCCAAGTGCATACGCTTTGGGGCCAACGCCTTCTCGCATCGCAAACGCACGGCTCCACCAAACGTTGCTGTGAAAGATTTCACCGAAGCTAAACAACATATTGTTGAATAGCGACATCAAGGCGGCAGGAAATAAGACCCACAACAACATCGGTCGATCCAGTGTTAATTTTTCGTGCACGTCGGCAATGTCTATTTTGACAAGTACGGCGATGGCGACCACGACCAGTCCGACCAAAATGATCAAACTTTGGATAAAATCGGTGCCAATCACAGCAAACATCCCGCCAAACAGCGTGTACAAAACACACACCAATAAGACCACGGACATACCGGCCTCGTAGGGGATGCCCGACAATACATTTAGCAGTTTACCACCGGCCATCGACATCGAAATCAACCATGTCAACGCATAGAACAGCGAAATGATTAGAAACGGAATCGTTCCCCAGGTGCCATAGCGACGGCGAACAAATTCGACTGCCGTATAACCATTGGGCATCAATTTGCGAATGCGACCGCTCATCGGCGCAAACGCAAACAATCCGAAGCTTGCCGTTGCATAGGCGACCGCACCCCACACGCCCAATTGCAGCGCAAATTGCGGTGCCAACATCGTGGTATTCGATGTGATCCACGTGGCTACCGCGGTTGCCGTCGCCAACGCTAAGCCGACGTTTCGGCCAGCGACCGCAAACCCGTCATACGACTTGGCACGTCGTCCCCACCAAAGACCGAGCGAAATCCACAAGACACTGAACAACGCCAACATCACATAGCCCGCGGTCGAACTCAAAATCGGAGCCGCAGCAACAATCATGAATGGTCCTCGCTTGGTTCATCACGCGCCGGTGGAGCCCGCCATGAGCCCCAGGTGATCAAAAACACCAGTATAAGAAAGACGGCTAGGCCGACGAAAAACAGTCCCGATGCGTACTTCATCGGCCAATGCTGGACCTCGACCACCGCGGGAACCTGCGTCGTCGCGATCACGTCCCCGTCGGCGTTTTTGGCTTGCACATGAAACGGATAAGTCCCATTGGACAGCCCCGAGACAAAGGCAACGGGAAAAGCACCACGGTATTGGATACGTTGCGAATCGTCTAACAAAACATATTCGCTCGCACCCGGAACCTCGTTCCAGCTCAGCGAAACATAGCCTTCCTGGTTGACCGGAAACTCCGTTTGCTCAAACGCCAGCGATTGTTCTGTCGTGTCACCAGGAATTTCGTCACCACGATGATCTTGCGACGTCATCGCGGGATCCGAATCAATTGACGGATCTTGACCGAAAACAGGCGTAACCTGAACAAGGAGGGGCCAAAGAAAAACAACGTCATCGACGCTGCCAGGCTCCTGTGAAACGTTATGCCATGACGGCAAAAAAACACCGCATCTCCTGTGAAAATGACTCGCGATTTTAGAAACGAACCGTTCGTAGTTCTCAAAGTGAATCAAACCGCCAAAGTATTTTCGTCACTTCAATTCGCATGATTCCCTTACCGGTGTCTGAAAGGGGGAATCTCAACATTACGTCGTCCAAACGAATTTTGAATTTTCAGTTTCAGCGGTCTCTCACCGCCCGTGAAAAGCCTGTCATGTTTAGATGAGAAACAAGGATACCAAATTTTGCGATAATCCAAAACCCACCCCACTCACCCCCCGAGCTATTTGATCGCCGCTCCATCGCGTCACGCCGATCTCAGCGATCTCAGCAATCCGTTCTCAGCAATCAGTCAAATCCGATCTTCCTGGCGTCCTAACTTGGTTCTGCTGCGGAGCACACCTGCAAAATTGGCGCAAAATGTTATACTCAGTGACGCTGCGACTCTGGGGGCCTCAAATCACTTCGAAACATAACCCCAGGCAATCTTTGACCCATCTGGATCGTGATCAAGTTTCCTGGGCGAATGATGCCGGATTGTTTGTCATCGTTTGTCCAGCGAATTCACAATTCCCCAACGTGCTTCCAAGACACCTTTGTAGGGTGCAACTTCAATGACAAAACGAATCCTATTTGTATGTATGGGAAACATCTGCCGTTCGCCTGCCGGCGAGGCCGTGATGAAACGGTTCGCCCAAGAATACGGTGTCGATATGGAAGTCGATTCGGCGGCGACCCAGGCCTTTCACGTCGGTGAACTCGCCGATCCACGAATGCGTTCGGCTGCCGAAGCACGTGGCTACGAATTAACCAGCCGTGCTCGAGTGGTCACCGCGGCCGATCTTGATCCCAAACGCTTTGATCTGGTTTTGGCGATGGATTCAGAGATTCATGCCTTTCTGCATGGGTTGCGAAAAGGATCCAAAACTCACATCCGCATGTTCGGCGACTATCTTGACGACGAATGGCCCAACGACGTCCCCGATCCCTATTACGGTGAAGAAGAGGGGTTCGGTGAAGTGCTCGATATGCTCGAGGAAGGCTGCCCGTTGATCATGCAAACGTTGGCGGGTGAGGATATTTTTGAAGGCGAATTCGACGACATTTGATCCCGCCGTCGCTACACTTGCTAGGTCTTCGCTGCCATCGACTTTCAGCCGTGGGGTGATCTCGCAATCATCAGGGGGGAATGTGCTTCGCCAACCTGGTATGTCTTCGCATTCATGATGCGGCGCGAGTATCATGAGCTTGCTCCGGTCGAAGTGATCCCTCACGCCCTCCCCCCTTCGTCTAACAAAAATCAAATTTGATGCGAATCCTGTTTCTCGGTGACGTTGTCGGTAAACCTGGCTACACCGCCGTGCTGCAAAACGCCGAGCCGCTGCGCAAAGAGTTGCGTTTGGATGCATTGGTCGTCAACGCAGAAAACGCAGCCGATGGATCGGGGTTGACGTCGCGTCAATATCGTCGTTTGGTTGACGCAGGCGTTGATGCGATGACGCTAGGTGATCATATCTTTCGCGAGAAAGAGATCGCGAAAACGCTGGCCACGAGCAAGCGAATCGTCAAACCCGCAAACTTTCCTCCCGAAGCTCCCGGCAAGTGTTGGACGACCGTCAAAACAAGCGGCGGCGGTTCGCTGGCGATCGTGTCACTGCTGGGACGTGTCTTTATGCGTCCGGTCGACTGTCCTTTCATCGCAATCGATCGAGTGCTAGAGGAGATTGGGGATAAGACGAAACAGATCCTCGTCGACGTTCATGCCGAAGCGACCAGCGACAAACAAACGATTGGACGTTATTTGGACGGCCGAGTGACGGCGGTGCTTGGCACCCACACTCATGTGCCCACCGCGGACGCTTGTATTTTTCCCGGTGGAACCGCATTCCAGTGTGACGTGGGAATGTGCGGCCCGTATGCGAGTATCATTGGCCGCGACATCAAACGGGTAACCCAGACGACTCGCACGTTTGAGCCGTGCCATTTTCACGTCGCGACCGACGATGTGCGGCTATGTGGGGCGATTGTCCAATCCGATGTCGATGGCCGAGCGACGTCGATCGAAAGGTTTGAACGACGCATCGATAAGTAGTCCTGCTGAAAAAAGCGATCGGCGCACTGGGAAGTGTCGCGAAAACCGCAGCATGTGATCTTTGTGTGTGTCAGAATAGCGTCTTCTTGCAACTCCATTTTTACGGTCATTTCTTTTTTGCAGGTGCACCATGATGAAGCGACGACAATTTATTCAAAATACTTTGGCTGCGGGAACCAGCGCTGCATTGGCTTGTCATTCGTTTTCCAATCCGAGCGCGGCGCGTGAACCGATCGAGCGATCGGGGCCACCGCGTTTCCAATTGGCGTTAGCGGCCTACTCGTTCCGTAGCTATTTTTCGTTTATGAAAGAACGGCCACAAAAACCGGCCGACGATGGCCCTGCGATCGACATGGCGGGATTCATCGATTACTGCACGATGCATGGATTTGAAGCCGCCGAATTGACAAGTTACTTTTTCGATCCGCTGCCGACCGCCGACTACTTTCTCGAACTCAAACGCAAAGCGTTCCAGCAAGGCGTGGCGATTTCAGGCACGGCGATCGGTAACGACTTTACCGTCGGCAAAGGCCCCAAACTGAAGCAGCAGATTCAAGATGCAATTAAATGGATCGACAACGCTGCGATCTTAGGAGCACCCCACATCCGGTTTTTCGCAGGTACAAAAAAGAAAATCGACGAGCAGCCCGAGCGAATGCCCGAGGCGATCGCGGCACTCGAAGAGTGTGCCGAGCACGCAGCGTCCAAGGGTATTTTCTTGGGTGTTGAGAATCACGGGCAACTGACGGCACAGCAATGTTTAACCATCATGCAACAGGTCCAGAGCCCTTGGGTGGGGATGAATTTAGATACTGGCAATTTCATTTCCGAAGATCCGTATGCCGATCTGGTGCAATGCGTTCCCTATGCCGTGAACGTGCAAGTCAAGACGACGATGAAATCGCCATCGGGGAAAAAGAGTCCCGCAGACTTGGACCGAATCGGCAAGATCCTGCGAGATGCCGGATACCAAGGCTTTGTGGTTTTGGAGTACGAGGAAGAATCGCCCTACACGCAGGTCCCCAAGGTTGCCGATTCGTTGCGAAAGGCCTTAGGTATCTAAACGGCATGAGGATCTAGGCGGCTGGAGAACCTAAACGGCTTGAAGCAAGCGTACCCACCGCAGCAGCGTTTCCTGGTCGACTTCGCCAGCCTGGATCACGGGGTAGCCAGCTTTTTTCAGCGTCGGTGCCCACGATGGCGGTTCTTCTTGCCGTTCGATTGGCAACAAGATTTGCAGCGACGCTTCGGCGTCGTTCTCTCGCAGCCGAACGGCCGGCGGGCGTGTTTTCGCCGACACCGCAACGCCGTAGAACGTGCGGCTGGCGGACATTGCTACTGCTAATGCCATCGAATCGGCCGCCTCTGCTTTGGTGCCACTGATGGCACCGGGGGCTGCCACGGCGACGGCCAATGGTTCGATTGCCGACGTCTTTTGAATCGAAGCGACAAATCGTCCGATGACGTCAATCTCTTTGGGTTGCCAACGTTTGTTGTCTTCTGCAGCCACCGCACACACGACGACACCTGTCTTTTCTGCGACGTCACGCCATGACTTCAGCAATTCTTTCGGTGCGGCTTCGCCAGGATTCATCAACAGCACCATCAATCCCAATTGCTTCGGCGTGGCGCCGGATTGTGGTGCCAAGACCGCAGCGACATTGGCGGCATCGGGTAGCTTCAGCTCCTTGATCGACCATTTCGCTTCGACCTCGGTCCAGGCTTCGGGAATTGCCGTCATCACGCCGCTGTCGATCGAATCAGGAGTCAGCACAATCGTTTTGCTCTCGTCTGCGCGGCTGACGACGAGTTCGATCGCTTTGCCAGGCTCGGCAGCAATCATTTGGCGGCGAAGCGACTCCACGCCATCCACGTCGGCGATGCCGATCTTTTGGATGATATCACCGGGTTCGAGTTTCCCTTCGGCCGCCGTGCCCGAGATCACCTCGCGAACCACGACCTGTTTGGCGGGATCCTCATCCTTCGACTCGTCGTCTTGCTTTTCCGTTGCCGATTGGTCGACGGCGATCACCCCCAAACGCTGAGGTTGCAAGGGCGGGATCGAATCGGTCAGAGTAACGTCAAACGTAAGCGGTTTTCCATCACGTTCAACTTCGATCGAGATCGTGTCACCGGCATCAAATTTCCCCAGCAACAGTCGCACGTCTTGATGGCGTTGAACTTTCTGGGCGTTGATGCCGCGCACCTTGTCACCCGCCTTGAGTCCCGCAGCTTCGGCGGGCGAGCGGACGCGAATCGCGGCAAGCTCGGTCTGGTTTTCATACGGATCTTTGCTTTTTGCGACGATTCCAATCAGTCCCTTTTTGATGTTGTCGCCCGCTCGCATTCGAGCGAGATTCTTTTTGACAACGTCCAGCGGAATGGCAAACGCGATTCCCGAGTCGTACCAATCGGTATCCGCTTCGGCACCGCCTTCGGCAACCGCCGGAATCAAAATACCAAGCGCGTTGCCGTACAGATCCACCAGCAACCCGCCGTAAAACGATGCCGTGACTCTCGCATCGGCTTGGATTGCGATCCCGTCGAGACGCTCTTTGCCGCTCAGCACGCCGCGGCTAACCAGCGGCGAAGCATCGATCCCATAGCGTCCGACTGCGACTGTGGTTTGGCCGGTGCGGGCATCGATTTGATCAGGCAGCTCGATCGGGTTCAGTTCTATATCGGTCTTGATCTTTAGCAGCACTAAGTCACGGTGCTCATCTTTCGAGACGACCTCGGCAGCATGTCGCGATCCATCCGGCAAAACGACCAAGATCGTGGCCGAGGGGCGACGCACGACGATGCTCGATGCAAGGATGTGACCGTCCTTGTCGATGATCACACCGCTGGTCGGCGCGTCTTGCTCGACTTCGCCATCGGCGGCGCCGGTTCCGCCAACGACTTCGACGACCACGACCGACGGCAACACATGATTCGCAGTCGCGCGGACTGCTTCGGCCATTGCTTGGCGATACGAAACGTCATCGGCGGCGTATGCATGTGACGCGCGCACGGCGAAGAAAGCGATGATCGCAACGACAAACGTGAGAGCAAGCGAGTTCCATCGAGTTGGCTGAGTCAGCGCCGCATTCACAACGCCGGCGACTGGGTTAGCGGCACGGCGCGAGCCGCCCGGATTCGCAGTGAAAATCATTGTGATTACTTGGCTCGGAGTGTGATGGGAATGATTTCGGAATCCCGCTGGATCGTTAGTTCCACTGGGTCACGGCGATCGATGGTGCGAAGCAGGTTGCGGAGTGATCGTTGGCCTTCGACTCGACGGCCGTTAAGCAGCAAAATCAAATCGTCGGTTCGCACCTGAGCACGCGAGGCCCAGCTGTCCGCCGCCACGTGATCGACATACGCCGGTGTGGACTCCAACACATCGGGGACCATTACCAAGCCAAGCGTTGCCAGTGAATGCGCTTGATCGCGTGGCAATTTCGGTTCGCTGTCGTCCATCCGCTGGACAACACGCCCAGCGATAATGTCACCGATGGTTTTGCGGAACGCGGACGCGGGCAACGCATAGTTCAGCCACACGCCAGTCGATGCATCTCGTAGTTCTTTGCCCAACATGCCGACCAATTCACCATTGGAATTGACCACGGCGCCCCCGGCGGCACCGGGATTGTTGGCGACCAGATCCAAAATCAGGACCTGGCCACGATAGGCTGTCTTGAATGTTCCGCGTCGAGCGTCGAGCGTCGTGACCGCCGCAACACTTCCCTGCATCACGCTGGCGGGTTCGCGACCGGTTGCGATTCCAAACAAATTACTAGCTGCAATCACGGGATCGCCCCACTGAGCGTTAACGTCGCCGCTGACTTCGAAAAACGGCAGGTCCGCTGCATCGATTTTCAGCACCGCCAATTCCAGTGACGGTTCGAACCCCACGATCTCGGCGTCAAAGCGGCGTCCATCATCCAGGATCACCGTAGGCTCGACATCCAACACGTAACTCCACGCCGTCGCAATGTGGCCGGCCGGTGAAACCAGGAATCCACTTTGATAGGCTTCGAGCCCCGCCAAGCCACCGGCGCCATAGATCTTGACGACTCGCTGCTGTGCGTGTTCGGCGGCTTGTTCGAGCGACGGCTCAGCAAACGCCGACGCCATCGGTAACCAAGCCAGCATGAGGATCGCGATCACGCGACCGAATGTGAAATCAATCAACCTTGTTGCTCCGCTTGATCTTGAGGGGCGGGTTTGGCCGCATCCGTGTCATCCTTGTCGTCACCATCGGGGGATTCATTCTCGAGAACTTCCCATGAATCGACGGTCATTTCGAAAATTGACTCGACGCCATAGCGAATCTCCAGTCGCGTTGGTGCGGCATCGGCATCGTCTGAATCGCGATGAATCCAAAGTTCCGCTGGGTCTTCGTCGCGATCGGCGAACACTTCGATGCATTCCACTTGTTTGTTTTCGGGGTGGGACAACCAGCGAATTTCGAACTCGCCGTCGCTGCCGACCACGCAATCGCGAAGCGGTCGCTCGCCTGCCAATGGCATGCTGCCCCAATAGATCGTCTCCCCAAACTTTTTGGGGCCTTTGTCTAACATCCGCCGCCATGCGTCTAATGCAGGAATCGCTCCGGCAAATGATTTTGCTTCGACGCTTTCGTAGAGGTCCGATTTCGTTTCCGGTTCAATTGGTGTGTCACCGACGACCATTGATAACCGATCGTCCGAAACGTAGATGAACACCTTGTCGTCGTTGCTGGTTTTGCCTTGGATCGACCAAGTGCGAGTCTGTCCCGCATTCCCTTTGGGAAATTGGTTTCTTAACGCATCGATGAATTCATTTTGCCGTTGTTGGTTGGCGAAATAGTTTGCAAAGCCACGACGTTCTTCGTAGACCGCTAAAACGGCGGCAGGGACATCTCCTTCGGCGACTTCGGGGCCCGCGTCGTCACCGTCATCCTCTTCTTGTTTGTCTTCGTCGCTGTCTTTTTTCGGAGTTTCGCGAGGGGGTGGCGGCGGCATCGCTCCAGCCATTTTTTCGAGCAATTCGTCTTGCCCATGGACGCTCATCAGTCGCACCAGTGTTTCGACGGTGTTGCCTTCGTAGCGATAGACCAATTTGACTCGCCATCCGCTTGGCAGCGTCGCAATCACGTTCTGGACGTCGTTGGCGGTGTGCACGACTCGCCCATCGATTTCAATGATCTCGGCCGAGTACCGCAGACCACGTCGATAGGCGTCGCTGGATTCCAAAATGTTGGATACTCGCACGCTTCCGTCGGGATCGGTCGCAACGGTCGCCCCGAGTGTCGCGTGATCGACGACTCGGCCGCTGTGCAAATAGCCGAGGAAGTTTTTGGCTTGTTTGATACTGATCGCGTATCCCACGCCCACATTGACTCGCCCTCGTTTTTCGAATGACGCTCGTCCGACGATGCCTAACAATCGTCCTTCGGCGTCGTACAGCGGGCCGCCCGAGTTGCCGGGATTGATGGACGCATCCGTTTGCAAACAATCAGCGTACTCTAGCAGTGTGCCGGAGGGGTATTGGTACCGGTTCACGCCGCTGAGGATACCCCAGGTCACGGTGGGCTGAAGATTCGATGCCAGCAGGAACGGATTGCCGATCACCATGCACCAGTCACCGGCACTGGCTTTCTGGCTGTCGGCGAGGGTGGCGTACGGAAAATCGTCGCGGCCGAGCAGTCGGATCAACGCCAGATCACCGACTGGATCGATCCCGACGATTACTGCGTCGTAAATGTTGCCGTCGCTAAGCCCGCAACGCATGTAGTTACCGGCGGGGCTGGAAACGTGAAAATTAGTCAACGCGTATCCATCGGGTGAGATCAACACGCCGCTGCCTCCGCCGCCACCGCCAGGGACAAACACGCAAACGGTCGATGGCATCGCTCGTTCGATCGCATCGATCCGATCTTGTTCGGCTTGGGCCAACAGCGGTGAAATTTCAAGCGGCCCTTCGGCGGCCCACGTCGACTCGCCGGTCGAGATCGTCATCGTTGCGACCAGCATCATGGCGACGATCATCACCGGATGTCGCAGCGGGATCGCAGAGTGTTTTGTCATCCTAGCCCTATTCACGATCCCGTCCTTTCTCATTTCCACAATTTGTATCACGAACGCGTCCATCCGATTACGGCACTTGGTCACGCTATGTCTTTGGTCACGTTATGCCTATCGTAATAAGCGAGGACGCAGAATTCGAATCGTGTTGCCCAGGTCGCCTTGCGAGCCTGGATCCACTTCGATCTTCAACCGGCGGCCTTCCGCCACGGGCAGCTCAAATCCGAGAGGCCGGTTGTTGTTGATCGATTCTTCCCAAACCATTTTCTGGTCGACAAAGACTCGTACCGTGGTCTCGGTCGCGTTTCGTACCGATTTGTCACGTCGCACGCCGGCGGCAAACGTTTGAAAGCCTTCGTCGATGCGATATTCCACACTCGAGCGACCATACAAGACCAAGTCTTGGCCATCAGCCGGTTTCGGAGCGAACCAGGCGTTGAGCATGTCGCGATCGAGTTTCGATTGCACGTATTCCGTGTGTGACGCAGCAGCGGGTTTTACCGAGGCCAAAAACGAGAGTCCTCCGGTCCAGCGAATGGATTCGACGTGTTCCAAAGGGATCGTGTGAGTGATTCCGCCGGAGAGTTTCAGGTGCAGTGGTGCGTCGGCTTCGCTAGGCAGCATCTCTGACGCCGACCATCGAGACCCGTAAGAATCGACAACTTGAATGTCCCCTGGATTCGACGACACCTTGGTCCCACCAAAAATGACGCCTTCGAGTTTTGCAATCGGCGCTTGAATTTCGTCGCCATCGAGTTCGAGTCCGACGGTATCTGCAGAGATCGACGTGACGACGCCTTCGATAAAATCGAGCATGTCGCCTTCACGCCGGATCGCGATCGTGTCGCCCCGCCGTTCGTCTTCGAGCTTTGCCAACCAAGCGGGATTCACCGCCGCGGTGGCCGCGCGAAATCGGATCGCACGAACTTGTTTGACGGGAACGTCCAGGCGATTTTGACGTCGCGGCTCGATGGATAACGTTTCGTCGGTGAGTGACAAACCTTGCGCGGCGACCTCGGATCCCGCAGCCAAGATTACTCGCATCGTCGGGCCAGTCGCATCCGGTTTTTCCACCGGTGTTAGCGACGAGAGTGCGTCAAACGCATACGTCTGTGTCTGGCCATCCACTTCGATTTTCAGCTCAGCCGAGCCGATGCCTTGGAAATCGCCTTGGACTGATTCCCCGTCGGTCGTCGAAACGTCAACCGGAATCACGCTCAACAGGAATAACAACAGTGTCTTTGTCAGCATCAATGCGACTCGCAGTGAGAATGGAACATGCCCCGGACCGCCCTATTCTAGCGCAAGAGATGCTTATTGTCTGCCACGATCGGCCATTGGCTTGGTTTTATCGTTCGCTTCGGATTCCGGTTGGGGGTGAGTAGCAAGATGCGGCTTGTGGCGGTTCTTTCCGCTTACCCGATCGGTCATTGGGGCTGGCGACGCAAACGAGGTGAGTTGTCCGGCGTGGCAATTGCCAACTGCAAGTCGGGTTCGCTAATGTAGCGTTATGAACACGCAACGCTACGCAATCATCGGTGCGGGTGCCCTCGGTGGACTCTACGGAGCCATGTTGGCACGGCAAGGATTTGAAGTGCACTTCCTGCTGCACAGCGACTTTGATCATGTCCGCGCGTATGGGCTAAAGGTCGACAGCATTTGGGGGGATATGCATCTTCGCGATATTCACGTGCACGCGTCGACCGAGACGATGCCGCCGTGTGGCGTCAGCCTGATCGGCTTGAAAACGACGCAAAACCACCTGCTCGCTGAACTGCTGCCCGCTCCGACTCGCGATGGCGGGGTCGTATTGGTGCTGCAGAACGGGCTGAACGTCGAAGCCGATTCGGCCGCCATCGTGGGGGAAGACCGAGTCTTCGGCGGCTGTTGTTTTCTATGTAGTAACAAGGTCGGACCAGGCCACATCCGGCACATTGACTTTGGCAAGATTGTGTTTGGCCAATACCGTGGCGTTTCGTCGACGGGTTCAGCAGCGGCTGGATCGTCGGCGGGGCAGACCGATGCAAAGATGGATTCGATTGGCCATCAGATTTGCGATGACTTGAACGCGGCCGGCGTTCCGACCGAATTTTCGGACAATCTCGCCTTGGTGCGATGGCGAAAATTGATGTGGAATATTCCCTTCAACAGCCTGTCGGTGATTCTAAACGCATCGACAAAACAAATCATGGACGATCCAAACGCCTCGGCGTTGGCCGAAGCGGTGATCCGAGAAGTGCGTGCCGGGGCCGCCGCGTGCGGCGTGGAAATTCCGGAAGCCGTGATCGAAAAAACGCTGGAAAACACGCGAAAGATGGTGCCGTACGACAGCAGTATGCGGCTCGATTTTCTTAACAAGCGAGCGATGGAAGCCGAAGCGATCCTGGGCAACCCGCTGCGAGCGGCCAAAGAATCGGGCTACGAAATGAGCCGCGTCGAAACGCTGTACCACCAACTGCGGTACATCGATCACACCAATTCTTGATCGATCTCGTCGTCAAGCGAAACTCCCAGTCCCTTCAGGACCGCGGTTAGTTTGGCGTCCAGGGCATCGAGTTCCAGCAGCGCTTCGTCCTGACGACGCTCGAGTTCGTTGAGCAATTGGCCGGGTTCCATCGTATCGACGTTGGATGTAGGAGTCGGTGACATAGCGAAAGCACACAGGGATGTAGGGTGAATGCAAAGCAAAGTGCACATCCAAACGCCAAGCCCTGCCCACGCGGTTGAGCGTGAGGCAGACCAGTCGCGTTTGCCGTGACAGTGCGAAGCATCGACCAGTCACCGCCGTGTTCACGAACCACGTGCCGATTACTCGTGTCGGTAAAGCGTGGCAAGGTTTGTCGTTTATTCCGCTGGAAACGATCAGCGAACCGGTACCGCCGCGGCGATTCCGATCGGGCAATCTGTAGCGAATGCAACGCCCACTCTCCCACTCCCCCACTCCCCCACCTCCCACCTCCCACCTCCCAACTCCCAACTCCCAACTCCCAACTCCCAACTCCCAACTCCCAACTCCCAACTCCCAACTCCCAACTATTTTCCCAAGAACCGCCGATTCACCGATTCAACGCCGGGTGGTTTGCCGATAGACTAAGACTTATCAGTCACGTTGGGGCGGTCAGTTCACCAGAGTGCCAAAATTGCCTTGCCCCTCCCTCAGGGAAACCGGTTGAGGAGATTTAGCAGGAAAAAGCTGTTTTTTTTGGCTTGATGGGCATTGCCATCGAGGTAAAGAGGCGGGTAAACTTCCGCACTTCGCTGGCAAAGGCTAGTGAGGCTGGCAAAGGCTAGCACAAGAAACACACACATTTCGTATTTGACATTTCCTCGGCCAAATGGGGAGTTAGAAAGATAGCGATGAAATCGGAGACAAAATGGTAAAGTTAGTGGTTCGAGACCGGGAAACCATTCAGGAGGCAGTACGTCGATTCCGCAAGTTGGTTGAGCGCAGTGGCATCAAGAAAGAGATGCGTCGCCGCGAGTACTACGAAAAGCCAAGTGAAACGAATCGTCGCAATCGCCTGCGAGCCGAGCGCCGCTCCCGCCGAACCCGTTTGCTGAGCCGATAGTCCATTCACGCAGGACGGAAAGCCAAACCGTCCTCGATTTGTCAAACGTACGGGCGTTTAGCTCAGTTGGCTAGAGCATCTCGTTTACACCGAGAGGGTCGGGGGTTCGAGTCCCTCAACGCCCATGTTTCTTCCCTTACGGGAACGCACGAGCCGCTTTTTGCGGCTTTTTTTATGTCTTCGCTTTCCCTTAATTGCCCTTGCGGGCCATCGATTCCCGTTGAATTGGTCCGCAAAGTGGTCCGCAGATTCTCGACAGGAATGCCGCTTGCTGCTCGGCGGCGAGATTCCTCCTGAGCCATTGCGTAGAACTCCCATATTACGGATGGTGAGTTTCCTACCCAGTTTGCCACATCGGTCACCGAATGGTTCGCAGCTAACAAATCGGTAATGGCGCTTTTGCGTCCATTGCTGAAAAGGTTCGGCCATCGGCTGACATTTGCTTTCTTGAGAATCTTTACGAACTTGTTCGTGATGGCTGCCCCAGTCGCGTCGGCATATCTTGCGAACACAGGCGAGTCCAGCTCGCATTGGACACCCGGTTGGCATTCGGCCCAAAGGTCCACTAGGTACGGTCGCAATTCGGGAAGAATAGGTGCGGTGCGGATGCCGCCCTTGGCAGTGTGCTTCGTTTTCTTGGCCCGAATATGGAGGTCGCCCCTCGGCAAATCAATGTCATTCCACTTCAAAGCTTGAATCTCGCTGGGAACACGGAACCCCATTAGTCGGTTGAGCGCTATCAATGCCTTCCACATGGCATCGGGGGCTGACTCAATAATCATGCCAAAGTCATCCAGCGGAACATAGTAAAAACGTTCAGGATTTGCGTTGACCGTGGCAGGGATTCCTTTGAACGGGTTCGACTGGATCAAGTTTGACTCGACGGCAAAGGTGAATATCTGGCGACATAGACCTATCCGCCGACGACATGTGTTTCGGGCGAGTTCACTACGCTCTTTGTCTCGTGTGTTCCCCTCCGTTTCGAGCCACTCTCGAAACTCTTTGGCATCGGCCTTGGTAATCGTGGCAATCGGGCGATCAGCGGTAAAGAACGAAAGGAGGTTGTTTTGGGCGCGGCGGTACGTATCGAGTGTCGATTGCTCAACAGCTCTCTTTGACTTCTTAAACATGGTAAAAAGTTGATCAACCGTGATGGCTGTTTGGTTAGCTCTGGCCTCTACTAGTCCCTTGGCAGCTATCTTTTCGTAATCTTCGTTGGAAAGAGAATCAAGCCATTGCACAGTAACTCGCTCTTTTGGAGATCCGTACTTCGCACAATCCAACAGGTGCACGATGTGCTTCCTTGCCGTCTCTACTTCCATCTCGTTGCCTTTCCAGAAAATCGCTTTCCGCGACTTGTCTACCGTCCAGCGGATTCGCCAAGCGTTATCGCGGTGGCTGTCACGTGATTTCGAAACCTTCAAGTTATCAACTCCCGTTGTATTCCTGACTAAATAAATGACGGCGGCGTGTTAGCTCAGGAAGCTGGCACTCGGGGATCACTTCCGCCGTCGGATTTTTATTGTATCGTGTCTGCGTCAATCACTCGCACGCTTCGCTTGGTTGTCTTCTAGATCTTTGCTAGGTGGCTGACCCACACTTCCGACGCTTCTCTGCGTCTATTTCGTTTAAAGTCGAACGTCTAGCTCATCTACTGACTGTCTTCTGCGTCACGATGCTGGTGTGATTCGCTATATTCGGTTACCAAAATTCTGGCTTTCCGCGAATTGAATCTTGGTTGAAATTTGCTATACCGCACAAAAGAAGGCAAGCGACTTCTCGGATGCCATGAGTTCATGCGGGTCACGTTGTTTGCAGCAGCCGTTCGATTTACACACACTTATTTCCGTCCTACTTCGTCGACTTGGCCGCCCGCTTAGCAGCTTGCCGCTGACGCGCCTTCTCTTCCGCCGCTGGAGTTGCAGCTGTTAGCTTCTCGATAGATTCTTCGATCAAGTAGCTTCGACGGCCATCGTCAAGGATTGTTACAAGAGCTCCTTCGGCGGTCCTGCGGTCTAATTTGGCGATAGACCACCCGAGGAGCTGTGCCATTTGCTCGCGGTTTGCGATTCGAGTTGGCGTGGCTCCGCTTGCCCGTTGAATAGCCGAAGTAAGTTGAGCTACGACCTCCGAAACAATTGCGTCACGTAGTTCGTCAACATCGAATTCCTGCAAAATGATTTTACCCATGTGATTTTTCCTCTCAGTGAAAGCAAATCTCGGTTTCAAATTGCTTCCTGAATTTTCATTCGTAAATCATTGTGATTGACTGCCTTGCTGAATCGCGAGCTTCTCCAAACGAGTTAACCCCGCAGCTGCATCAATGATCGCCTGTAGCTCGTTCCCTTCTGGCAATTCACCCTCAGCCGTCGCGACCCCGCGAGCAATCTCTTCCAGCTGCTCACGATCTGGCCGAGGGTGATCGACCGTCACGAACAGCGTCTCCAGTTCGGTGGGCAGCTGGACGGTGGGTGACAAGATCACCACGAATGTCCGTGCCGTCTTGCCCTCCACCACCGCTCGATGCACCGCTTGCACGACTTCCGCTGATTGCAAGAACCGGTGAAAGTTCTTGAGCACGAGGATGGTCGTGCCATTATTGCTGGCCAAAGAGCGGAGCGAGGCCACGGCCGACAATGGATCCGCCGCTTCGATACCAACATCACTGCCACCAAAGCCGTGCATACCACGATTGACGTCCCAAAGAGCTAGCTGCCAATCTTCTT
>NZ_ANOG01000746.1 GCF_000346295.1 Rhodopirellula maiorica SM1
CACCCTCAACAACTTGGACCTTGGTATCACCCGTTTGGTCCACGTCAACGACAAACCTAGTGCCGAGATCAACGATGTTGCCAAGCGGTGTGTCGACACGGAATCCTTTGGCGCCGTCGGGTGCATACACCGAACAACTGCCGCTGGCCAATTCCAATCGTGCATCATCCGAGACGACAAACACAGCCGGAGCTTCGATAATGGTGGTGGCGCCTGCGGGGAATCGAAGTTCCACCATCCCGCTGGTTAAAGCAAATTCGTGATTTAGCGGAACGAAGCTGCCAAGCGGCGGCGTCGCTTCGCCAAAAAACTTCGTTGCCAAAGCTTGCGTCAACTGCACTCGTGAATGATTGGCCACGCTGGGCTGCGGCGCAGCAAAGTCTTGTTTGGCAATCAGAGCTGAATCGGTCGGAGGGCGGTTCGAGGCAATAAGGGCAACGCCGATACACAATGCGATCGCAACCGCCAGCGATGCCCACCAGCTCCAACGTGCCGACGATGTTGACTTTTCACGACGGACTGACTCGCCCGTGTCTGCAATCGGGGCGGCTCGCATCGATTTGGCGAGCTGCAACAGGTCGGTGGCGTTTTGTGGCAGGTCGCCGACAGATTGGTGCAGGCGATTGAGGTCAAAATGTAGGTCGAGGTACTCAAGATACTGTTCTCGGGCTGTCGCATCAGACCGAAGGATTTCTTGCAATTGCGAATGTTGATTCGCGTCGATCGTTTGATGGAACAGTGCGTCGAGTAGATCGAGCAGCTCGTCATGCGAGTGGTTCATGTTACTGCCCCTTGCTGAGCCAGACGACGTTTGACACAGCTCAGCAGTTTGCGTCGTGTCAGACTGATGCGGTTGTACAACGTTTGTACCGACAACTCACTGGCTTCGGCAAATTCTTTCACTGTGGTATCGCCACGGTACGTCAATTCAATCAATTCCCGTTCGACCGATTTGATGCCTTGCAGACAAAGCCGTAACGCGTCCAGACGAAGATCAGGTTTCGTCGACGATGCTCCTCGGGATTCAGCCAACTTGTCGATTAAGTCGGCATCAAACTGCAATCGATCCCGATGGACCGAGCGAATAAAGTTTTTGACTTCGTAATGCGCGATGGTGCACGCCCATGGAAGAAAGGGACGCGATGGGTCATAGTCGGAAAACTTTTTCCAGAGCAGCAAACTGCTTCGTTGAAAGACATCCTCGGCGTCAGCTTTGTGTGGCAATAACGCGTAGATGTAGCCAAACAAACGATCGCGGTCTCGCGAAAAGTGTTCCAGAAAGTGTTCGTAGTCGGCATCCTGACGGGGTTCGTCGGTCATGTCTGTGCCGGGGTTGGGGGCGACGAAAGAGTGTCCAGCGTTGAGCACGCTTGCCACTATAAATAGCTCGTCCGCTGCCCCGGCTGACTTACCGAAAAAAATGAAGACCCGACGAGGTTTGCCGCCAAATTTCTTGGGGATCAAAAAAAAAGGCCCCATGCCTAGTGCAGACATGGGGCCTGGGACAATGATCAAACTGTAGTGTCGACGCAGACGCATGACGATCGACGCATGCGGCGAGTTCAACCGAATGCAAACGTTGCGGCCGCGATCAAACTTGTTCCGGAGCAGCGCGGATCGATCCTTCCCGCTGCAGATCGGGTTCTTCGGAATTGGTTTCCTTGAGTTCTGGATTCGCCTCGAGGTACTCGGCCATTTCGTCTTGGTCGGCAACTGCACCTGCCTTTTCGCCGCATCCGGCAAACGAGACGAGACAGCAAGTGGTCAACAAAACAAACGAAGCCGAGCGGAATGACTTCAGCGCGTTTGGAAAGGATGCAAAGGATTTCACGTCAGGGGTCTCTGTGAGATGGCAAAGGGAGAAAGTAAGAGTGAATCGTCTCTGCACCTTGATCGTGCAGAGACTGAAATTCGTCGGGGCGTTACAACGTGGGCTGGGGCCCGTCGGTCCTAGAACTCGCCGTCAATCGTTTCATTCCCACCGCGTGTGCCCAGCGATCCCCATAATCCGAATGGTGATTTGGACCCAGGGCGAGACAGGCTGCTGCCCAGGTGGACTTGTTCTGCGTTGCTGTCGCCCGCTTCGATCGAATCAGTCACGAACTTGACAGCGCCATCGGTCAATAGCACATGGCATCCGCCTTGATGGCGACTGCTCGGAGGCGCGATCGCCGAGTTACCGTGGTAGTTGCTGCTGCTGTTGGCGATGCAGAATTCGCTGTTAGGTGGCAGGATCGTATTGAATTGCCCGTACAGTGGTCGACCCGCACCCCATTTGTAACCGCGTTTTTGTTCCGCGTTACCGATGGTTATGCCTGATCCCCAGAATTGAGGTCGCTCGCTATCGATCAAGCTCCGGCAGGAAACCGCGTTGTTGACAAGACGAAGTTGTTGTCCCGATCCCGAATCCGATCCGCTCGCGGTGGTTTCTTTGGCTTCAGTGCGAATATCGGAATCGCCAAGGTCGGTGGCAATTTCACCCATGCAGATCGTGTTGGCCAAGCCGTCCAAGACGTCGCGGAACGCAGTGGGGTTTCGAGTGGTAAAGACGCCTCGGCATGATGCTCGTGCTAATTCGCCAAGGTTCGATGGGTTAACTCGGTTGCCATCGTCTCGAGCGAAGCCCCAATTACCCAGGTAACACGAGTCGCCGCTGCAGGCGGCGTAGTTGGTACGACCCGCCGACGGCAATCCGGTCCCCGGATCGCTTGGGCAGCGGAGCATCGGGATTTCGGTCAGCCACGGTTCGTAGCGTGACGTGTTGTGGTGGCTGATTTGCATCAATGGATTGCCGCCCATCGGTTGCCACGTGTTTCCGGTGACGGGATCCAGCAGCGGATTGGAAATCTGTTCCCAAAGCGCTTGCTGTTCCATAAACGGAAGCAATCCTACCAGGATGCTGAGTTCTTGGCGGTTGTGGCCTGTCGGAGCCACGATGCCAGCGGAATCGGGTCCGCCGGGGGCTTGGTTGGTTCCACCCATCAATTCAGGCAGCTGGTTGTAAGCCGCATGATAATTGTGAAGGGCGAGACCGAGTTGTTTGAAATTGTTGCTGCAGCTCATCCGCCGGGCGGCTTCACGAGCGGCTTGAACCGCCGGCAGCAACAATCCTACGAGAACGCCGATAATGGCGATAACGACGAGTAGCTCCACAAGCGTGAAGCCGGAACGGACTGTTCGTTTCATGGGAATACCCAAAAAGAGGAAGAAAAAACGAGACAAGGGAGAGAATTTGAAATGCCAGGAATGGCAGGTCGATTGAAAATCAAAAAAACATGCAACAAGCGTGGCTAGCAGGCTGTTGATTTAATCGAAATGCAAATCGCATCGGTGAGCCGAGGGCCGTAAGGCACCGGGTAATGCGTGGAACCCGGTCGCTGACGCGAGAGCGGCTCATTAAATCAACAGCCCGCTAGAAACGGATCTCTCATAAAATTCGCAACGCTATAGACTTCTTGTCGGCAGAATCCGCGACTTACCGACAAAAACGCAGAAAAAGTGAAAAGAAGGATACGCCCCTCCCTATCTTGCTCAAACCTTCGAAATTGAACTCGTCGGTGGTGTACAAAAGTCAATAGAGTGCGAGCGGGGGCATCGCTGAGACAGCACGACCCTGGACGTCAACGCCCGGGTTTGCTGGAAGGACGATTTCGGAATTTCCGAATCGATTTCAGATGTGCGCGGAGATGTTCTCGGCACTGCTGGGCGAATTGCTTGACATCATCGGTGCGATAATCGGGATAGGTCCAGCGGTGATCGATCCATTGGCGGTGGACATAAGTCAATGTCACTTCGGCGAACATCCCGTCGCGCAGGTAGATGCGGTGGTCGCGATCCTTGGTCGTCGCCAGCACCAATTTGGCCTGAGTCACGTAGCCCGGGTCGAGGTTCAGCGGGCGTGCCTCGTCAGTGGGGATCGCACCGGCACACTCGAGTTCCCAGAGATTGGTTTGTGTTTTCCAGTCGGCAAGTCCCGCGGGGTCTGCGAAATCACGAAAACCGACGATTGTTTTTTCGAGTGCCGAGCCCATTTCGCGAGTGTAGTAGCCACCCGCTTCGAATGGCATTTGCGGCGTTTGCACAAAGGTTTCACCCCAAGTTTCGTTCAACCGGCGGATCGCCCAATCACGCACTGCGTCATGCCGTGTGATGACGGCACAAAATCGGACGACCGGTTCAACGAATTGGATGACTGCCATTGCTTTGCAAATGCTCTGCGGGATTTAGTTTCAGGGATTGCTGGGGTAATCTAAGGGGACGAGCCGAGTGCAATCGACTTTGGTACGAACCGCGTCGTCTGGAATTCGGCCTGCGTTTGGCGGCGAAGTGGATTCGCTCGCTTTCCGTCTTCCTTCCTTGTCCTTCAAAAGTTTCATCATGCACCCATGGATCGCTGACCGTACCACCACGTTTGATAGTAGCGGAATTCGTAAGGTTTTTGATTTGGCTGCGAAGCTGAAGGATCCCGTCAATCTATCGATTGGTCAACCCGATTTTGACGTCCCCGAAGCGGTTCAGGATGCGACGATTGATGCCATACGTAGCGGCAAAAACGCCTACTCGCCGACCCAGGGGATAGCGCCGCTGCGGGAAGCGTTGCGGCAAGAAATTGCTGAAAAGTATTCTCACGAAGATCGCGATGTCTTTATCAGTAGCGGGACCAGCGGGGGATTGATGTTGTCGATCTTGACAATGGTCAATCCGGGCGACGAGGTGATTTTCCTGGACCCCTTCTTCGTGATGTATCCCGCACTACTGAAAATGTGTGGCGGAGTGCCTGTCGCGGTCAACTCGTATCCCGATTTCCGCTTGGACGTCAACAAGATCGCGGCTGCGATCACACCGCGTACGAAGATGATCCTGCTGAATAGCCCCGCTAACCCTACGGGGGTAACGGCCACCACGGCCGAGCTGAAAGCGGTCGCTGAATTGGCCGCCGAAAAGAACATCGCGTTGTTGTCGGACGAAATTTACAGCCGCTTTTTCTATGATGGTGAATTTGCATCCCCGGCGTACTACAACGACCAAACGATCGTGATCGATGGTTTCAGTAAGAGCCATGCGATGACTGGTTGGCGTGTGGGGTACGTCCATGGCCCCAGCGAAATCATTCGCACGATGCTGAAAATTCAGCAGTATACATTTGTGTGCGCCCCACAGCCGGCTCAGTGGGGGGCGCTACGGGCAATGGAAGTCAATCTAGGAGGGCATATTCAAGACTACAAACGCAAACGCGACATGGTCTTTGATGCACTATCGGATTGCTACGAAATCGCAAAACCAGGCGGGGCGTTTTACATGTTCCCCAAGGCTCCGATCGAAAGCGGAGCCAAGTTTGTCGAGCAAGCGATTGAGCGAGGGCTGTTGATCATCCCCGGCAATATTTTTAGCAGCCAGGATTCGCATTTTCGAATCAGCTTTGCCGCCAGCGACGAACAGCTTAAACGAGGGGTGGATATTCTCCGATCGATGGCAGGTGCCTCGGTGTGATCTCGCTAGCAGTGGAGAGTTCACGCGAGCCCGATGACATCTACTTTGGCACTAAACGGGTGCCGCTACCAGAGTAGATGGCATTGGACGCTAGCCCCCGCCGTGAATTCGCTGTCCTGGCCCTATTCGCCGTCCAGCCCCGTATTGCAACGCGTCACGTACAGACGCGATTGGTAACGAGCGTCACGGCAAATCGAAGCAACGACGGCATCAAGTGCCGACGTCGTCGGTGTCGAGATTGCTTGCGTTTGCGGTTCCGTTTGCGATTGCGGTTTAGGGGTCGCTGTGATTGATTGCATTATGATTCGCCTGTGAAAGTTAGAACTGTTTGTTGTTTTGTGGCAGAAGAGATTCGATTAGGGATCCATCCGCAAAGTGCCATGAAAAACAGAGCGTGAGTCAAATTATTTCGCATACGGCTGGGCCAACCATCGTCCAGCATGAAGGGCTACCAGGAATAGATGCGTATCTCGAGCATGCAAACCGCACAAATCTTTGAGTAAACCGACATTTTTTCCCAAGTGGCTGCGGGGCCAACACGCGAAATTGAAACGGCGCGAGATTGTAGTCGTGATGGCTAGGGCACTGACGTCACTCGAGGGAGGAGTCGGATGACATTCGCTGCTCTCCTTTTTTATTGCTTGTGGGGGGATTAGATTGAGTCGGGCGTGTGGTGACCCCCGCGCTCGCGTTCTCACATCCTGTCCTTTGAAGCCATGACAACCATGAAATCATCTTGTTTCCTTGCAGTCGTCGCCGTTTCTATCAGTTGTTGGTTGACATCTGTTTCGCAATCCTTGCCAGGCCAGTCACCGGACACCGCTTTGCCTCGTGTATGGGCGGGCACCGGAGCATCCCCATCCTCGAGTGCTCGGTACCCTAACCCACCGACCAAACGTTCACCTGCAGCGACCTCGTTAGGGAATCCGTTTGGCATCGAGATCATTGAAGACAAAGTATGGATCACCACCGTCGATGATCACTGCATTTGGCGGGCATCGATCAACCGAGACACGAGTGCAAGTCCGTCGGAACAGCGCGGCGAAAGCGACGATGCGACGCTGGTCCGTGTGGCAGGTTGTGGCGAGAAAGGTTACAGCGGTGATGGTGGTTCGGCACTCCAGGCGACCTTCAATTGGCCTCACGAAGTTCGTGTCGATCGCGATGGAAACTTGATTGTTGCGGATACCCGCAATCACGTTATCCGCCGGATTGATGCCAAGACAAACATCGTGACCACGATTGCAGGGGACGGTGTCGAAGGATTTTCTGGTGACGGCGGACCGGCGACCGAAGCGCGTTTAAAACATCCCCATAGTGTCGTCTTGGATGGCGAAGATGGAGTCTTGATTGCCGATACCCACAATCATCGGATCCGGCGTCTGGATCTTCGCACCGGCTTGATCGAAACGATTGCTGGGACCGGAGCCGGCAAATTGCCAACCGACGGGGCATTGGCTCGCCAAGCAACGCTGTACGGGCCTCGGTCGCTGGCGATTGACAAGCAATCGATCTGGATTGCACTTCGCGAGGGCAACAGTATTTGGCGAATTGATCGCGCCAGCGGTCGTATTCATCATGTCGCAGGCAGTGGCAAAAAGGGACGTTCCGGTGACGGAGGACCGGCGACCGAGGCCACGTTCAATGGTCCCAAAGGATTGGTGATGGATGATCAACGCCGCTTGCTTGTTGTCGATACCGAGAATCATTTGATCCGGCGGATCGATGTCGATGCCAATACAGTCGAAACGGTTTTGGGGAACGGGGCGCTGAAACTCAAACGGCCTCACGGCATCGCCTATGCAAATGGATTCGGCTACTTGCTCGGTGATTCCGAGAATCATCAAGTCGTCCATGGAAATCCGTAACCGTTCGCCACTTTCCTTTACCCTCCTCATAGTGTTCGGACCCCTTTGGGCTTGATGACTTTAATTCAACCTGCTTCTGATGATGTGCTCGATCGCGCCGCTGCATTGTTAGCGGCTGGAAAGCTGATTGCGATTCCGACCGAAACGGTCTACGGATTGGCGGCGAATGCGTGGGACCGCGATGCGGTGGCTAAGATTTTCGCGGCCAAACAGCGGCCGGCAACCAATCCGTTGATTGTTCACATTGCGGCGGTTGATCGTATGGATCAGGCGGTGAAGATGCCGTTAGCACCGGTGTTGCAGCGACAACTCGATTGTGTTGTTGGATTGTGGCCGGGGCCACTCACCGTGGTGCTGCCTCGAGCGGATCGTATTTCCGATTCGGTCACGGCGGGGCGAGATACGGTGGCGGTTCGAATCCCGTCGCATCCGGTCGCACTGCGATTGTTGGAGCGTTGTTCATTTCCGATTGCAGCGCCCAGTGCGAATCGTTCGAATTACGTTAGCCCCACCATGGCCAAACATTGTGATGGTGCAAAGGACCAGCCGGGGATTCATCAATTTATCGAGATGGTGATTGATGGAGGCGACTGTGATTTTGGTGTCGAGTCGACCATCGTCGCACTGCGGCCGGAGGGACCAAAATTGCTGCGGCCTGGCGGAGTGTCTGCGGAATCATTGGCGGAACGTTTCGGAATTTCGGTGTCCGATTTGACGGGGACTACCGCAGAATCGGAATCCCCGCCCGATGCGATCTCGAAGTCTACCGCTGCGATGATGGCGCCGGGGATGATGAAAGAACATTATTCGCCAACGACCCCGTTAATGTTGTGTGACTCGGCAACAGGCATGGCGTTGCCACCAAGGGTCGGCCGCATTGCATTCAAGCCACTGCCCGCGGCGGACGCAGCACGTTATACGGTGGTAGAAACGTTAAGTGATTCCGAGGATCTTCACGAAGTGGCCAAGGGGTTGTTTGCAGCACTCAGGCGATTGGACCACACCGGGCTTGATTTGATCCTGATCGATCACTGCGAACCGGTCGGTATCGGTATGGCGATCATGGATCGCATCCATCGTGCTGCCGCGAAGCATGCAGACTGAATCGCCCGCCTGATTGCCTCCGCATGCGACCAGTGTTCATGCGTCTCTTGCTAAAAAGTACCCACGGTTTGTTGCCTAATCGCCAACCGCAGTGGTGGACTTGTCTTGCTAACACGGTGGTAACGATTGCAGCGATCAGTGGGAAAAAAACAGGTGCCACGGACAGGGGGTTCATCCGTTTGTTTCGGACGTGATCGCGGATTGTTTTCGTTGCGAGCCGATAACCCAATCAGTGATTCGTGTGCGTCACGCGATGTTGATAAGGGGCGAACCAGTTTGGTCCAAAGTTTTCAAAGAATTGCTCAATGAATCCCGCGAAACCGTCCAGTGACTCGAAACAAAGCGTAGCCGAAGATCAACTAGATGCACTGCTGTCGCGAATTCATTCGCTCAGCGGAGAAGGTGCAACGCCGCGAGCTGAGGAGCAGCCGCGACCGAAGCAGACGCCGCGTCCCGCAGCGGCACCGCCGCCAAACGCAGGCGGGGCGGCGGCGGTTTCGGGGGTGACTAACCCGGCACGTGAATCGGCGTCGCCGGCTGTACCGCCAACACGCCCGACATCGTCGGCAAACGTTCAAGTGCGTCAGCAAACGCCCCCGCTGATCGGGTTCAAACCGTCACGTGACGAGCCATGGCGACCTGCCGAGCCCCAAGATTCCCACGAATCTCGCATCAATGAAACGCTGCTCGAAGCAATCATCTATCGTTTTCTGAGAAACATCGGTGAATGCGCCGGTCGTAAAGTGGCCGATCAAGTCAAATTGCCGTTTCGGATGGTCGAGCCGATTTTGAATCGGTTGAAATCCGATCAACGTGTTGCCTATAAGAGTTCGACTTCGACGAACGACTATGTGTATGTGTTGACGGAATCGGGTCGCGAGATCGCACGGTTGATGCAACAGGATTGTACCTATTACGGCGCCTGTCCAGTCAGTTTGACCGACTACGTCAACAGCGTCAAAAGACAAACGATCGAGGGTCAGTATCCGAAAAAGGTCGATCTTGAACGTGCGTTTAGCGATCTGTTGATCAATCCGCAAATGTTGATACGGTTGGGACCCGCCGTAGCAAGCGGTCGCGGAATGTTTTTATTTGGTTTCCCAGGCAATGGAAAAACGTCGATTGCCGAACGTGTCACCGGAGCGTTTGGGAAGTACCTGTGGATTCCGCGGGCAGTGGAAATAGACGGCGCTGTGATGCGAGTCTATGACCCGATGAACCATGAAATCGCGATGCCCGAAGGGGGAAGTGGCATTCTGGATATCGGCGGTTTTGACAAGCGTTGGGTGCGAATCAAACGACCCACGATTGTCGCCGGGGGTGAACTGACGCTGGATATGTTGGAAGTCCAATTCAATCCCGAGAGCAATATCTCGGAGTCGCCGCTGCAGTTAAAAAGCAATTGTGGCACGCTGGTGATCGATGACTTTGGGCGTCAAAAAATGAGTGTGGATCAGCTGCTGAATCGCTGGATCATCCCATTGGAAAAACGCTATGACTTTTTGAACATGGCCAACGGAAAGAAAATCCAGGTGCCATTTGATCAGTTGGTCATTTTCAGCACCAATCTCGAGCCCAAGGATTTGGTGGATGACGCGTTCCTGCGTCGTATCCCTTACAAGATCGAAGTACCCAATCCACCCGAAGCGGACTTTCGAAAACTGTTCGAGATCATGTGCAAGATTACGAAGATCCCGTACAACGCCGACGCGATCGATTATTTAATCAAAACGCACTACTTGCCTGTGAACCGCCCATTTCGAAATTGCCAACCACGCGACTTGTTGCTGCAGGTACGCAATTTCTGCCTCTACAACGACTTGAAGGTCGAACTGAAGAACGAGTACTTCGATTTTGCCGTCGACAATTACTTCTCGGTGATGACTTAGCCGGCATGACTTAGTTTTAGTTTGGGCACGACTTAGTCCGACGCGAAACGGCGACAACCCTACTGGTCATCGTCGTCGTCGGATTCATCGTCGGCATCGGGAATCGCCGGATCTTCGGGAGCCCGTTTGCGAAGTTTGCGTTGTAGCGAGCGGCGGTGGATTCCCAATCGCCGTGCCGCTTCGCTGATGTTATTGCCGCATTCCGACAAGACGCGGTGGATATGTTCCCACTCGTTGCGAGCAAGCGATGGGGCGGGAAAGGCGGTCGCCCCGTCCGGAACGCTTGGCTCGACTCCGCGGACAAACGCCGACAAGATATCGTCGGCATCGGCAGGTTTGCTCAAAAAGTTAACCGCACCCGCTCGTACCGCATCGATCGATGCAGGGATGCTTCCGAAACCCGACAGCAGGATGACACGGGTGTTTGGTTTCATCTGCAGCAATTTTCGCAGCAGTTCCAATCCGCTTTTGCCCGGCATTCGCAAATCGAGCACGGCCAAATCGGTTGGCCGTTGGCTGAATACCTCGACCGCTTGGTCATAATCCGCCGCCATCTCGACGCGAAATCCACGCTGCTGCATTGCTAACGACAAACGTTCACGCAACACCAGCGTGTCGTCGACCAACAGTATGCTGTCGGCGCCTACGGTTGCCGCGTTATAGACAGGAGGGGTTTCGCTTGTGGGGTCGATCATTGGATATAACTTTCACGGTGGATCCGCATCGCATCCTATCGTAACACAAACTCGGTTCATCACGAACCGTGCATGGCAAAAAGCGACCGACACCTATCCGCTTTTTGAATCGGCCAGCTTGGGGTCTACCCCGCTGAGGGGATTCGCTGAATTCAGTTCCGTTCCGCTGTTGCTGTGCAGCCGAATGTCGTCTTGTTGCAGCGGCAAACGAACGATCGCGCGCGTTCCATGTCCTGGGCTGGATTCAAATTTCAGATCGCCACCAAGTTGCGAGATCACGTTGCGCGTCAAGAAGAGTCCCAAGCCGATTCCCCGGCCGGGTTCCTTGGTGGTGAAAAAGGGTTCCCCTGCACGCTCAAGCACATCGCCGGTCATGCCGTTGCCGCTATCGTGTACCATCAGTTGCAAGTGTTGGTCGTCGAGCGAGGTTTCGACTCGCACGCGGCCTTCGCTGCCGCTCGCATCCAGCCCATTGTGAATCAAGTTGCGGATGGCTTGCGCGACCGCTTCGCGTGGCACCCATAGCTCTTGGTTCTCGACACGGTCGCTGCCGTCGTCCACGTCGACGCGATGGGGGTCCCGAATGCCTTCGAGCGTGGCGTCAATCAGATCACCGACGGTGGTTTGATCCCAGCGATGGGCCATCGCATCGCCGGCGGCCGAACGCATCCGCGCCAAGATTTGACGGCACATCTCAAGCTGTCCATCGATCAATCGCAGATCGGTGTCGACCGATTGGGGTTTTTCGCAGTCTTCGAGATGGCGTGACAATTCGCGAACGATCACGTCGATGGTCGACAGCGGTGTCGCCAATTCGTGAGCAGCACCCGCGGCAAGGGTGGTGAGACCTTCGAGCCGATGACTTGCCGCATGGGCGGCTTGCGCACGCCGCAGTTCACGCTCGCGATGTTGCAGTTCCCCGGCGGTGCGAGTGACGTAATACGTGACCACGGTTGCACAAGTCGAAAATGCAAACAGCAGCCCGCCGGTGTGCAGATTGAAGTCGGTGGCCGGTTGGCGAATGGTAATGCCTTGGACCGGAACATTGAACCGCAGCAAGATCATGTAGCCAATGATCGCAAACGCCGTCATCGACCATGCCGGCCGTGGCCGGATCATCACGCCGCCGACAGCCAGATTGACAAAATAAAAGAAGCTAAATGGATTGTCCGCGCCGCCGCTAAAATAGAGCAACAGCGTCAACGTCACCAGGTCGAGTAGCATCAAAGCAAGTGCTATCGACTGTAACAGCGTCGGGTCTTCTTCGGCGGCAAACGGGTCGGTGGTCGGATTCTCACCCGAGGCCATCGATTCAACAACCAGCCCCGAAGTCGATCGTCCCGCTTGGGTGTAATACAACCATGCCACACACATCAAATTGGTGACGGCGGTGATCCCCACCAAAATCAGTAGCGGCGTGAAGGGTAGCTTAACATCAGCTAAAAACACCGCAGCCAAGATCGTGATCAATTGGCCCGCGACTGCCATCCAACGCAAATGCAGCAGCCAGGTGAAGGATCCACGCCGCGCTGGGGCGATCAAAGGAATCGGAATGGGGTCGCGAGCAGCATGCACGATTCGTGAGGATCCTTCTGACCTAGTTCGCTTCACGACGAGTGAGTTCATCGCGAAGCTTTGCGGCCAATTCGTACTGCTCTTGTTCGACCGCCGCAGCCAACTGTTCTTTTAACGTTTTGCCCACCGAATATTCGTTCCGCAATGATTCTCGCATTTCGATCAAACGGATGACCAATTCGTCGTCTTCGTAGTGATCTTCGGCCTCGTGCTTGACAAAGAATTGGTAGATCACATCCAGCCCTTGGTTGATGGCCTGGATCGCTTCTTCGGCGGTGTGGTCTTCGAGTTCACCCAGTGCGTGTGCTTGGGTTCGGTGAAACAAAACGAACGGACGGTATTGTTCGTGCGCCGCCCCCCATTCTTCGTCGGGACTCATTTCACTGCTCAGATCCATCAACCGCAGCGTGTGATCGGCATCCATCACCGCGCGGTGGTAGTACTGCAGCCGTAACCAACAAATGCGCCGGTGATAAAACTGCATGAACTCGCGATCGACTTCGTTGCACTCGTTCTCGTCTAACTTGTGCTCGGCGTCTTCTAGCCGGATGTGTTGCAAGTGCTCGAGATACGTTTCACTTTCTTCATAGACGGCACCGTCGGGGCGACCGGTCGTTTCGAGCTGTAGCATCCCCATGTCGATCCGCATCTGGATGACATCGCGTCCGTCTTTGCCTTTGACTAATCGGACATTCAGATTTCCAGGGTCGAATTCCCACTTGGAAAGTAGTTCGTCAAAGTGAATCGCTCGCTTCATCAATCCGTTCTGTTCAATAGGGTTGAAAACCGGCTGTTTCAGCGCCGAGTCTTGAGTATAACAGCCTGCCAAGCTCGGTGAAGCATTGTTGACATTTTACCCCCGATCCGCTTGCCTGCTCGGCCGCTCGCGAGCGGCGGCTCGCAAGCCCTTGTTCCAGAGACAATTCAATGGTTCCAGAGTCGATACTACGCCGTTTGCGAGCTCATTGAGGGTCTCTGGCTGGCGGATTCAATGCCGCTAATCGGCGGGGGGACGGCGGTTCGTCCTTAGGAAACATAGGTCAATTGAGGCGGTAAGAAGCCTAATCGTCCATTCGAGGACCACGCCGGTTGTGCTTTTTTTGCGAGTTTTGACGTTTTTTGTCTAACCTTCGTCGCTGGCTTCCGCGGGTTGGCTTGGTCGCCTTGCGAGGGGTCGGAGGAGCCTGGCATTCTAATAGCATTTCAGCCAATTTGGTGCGAGCGTCGGCGAGATTGCGGGCTTGGTCGCGATACCGCTCGCTATGGACCAGCAATTCGCCATCACGGGTGATCCGATTCTGATAACGGTTGATAAACCGCCGTCGCCACCCTGGGTCAAAACCGCGGCAATCCGCCAGCGACCACCGCAATGTTACTTTCGAATTGACTTTATTGACATTCTGGCCGCCCGGACCGCTGCTACGTGCCGCCGTGAAATTTAAATCCCCCGCCGGAATCGAAAGCCGTGTATTTACAAATAGATCATTCATGGTTCTGCGTTAGATTGTAGACCGCGCGCAAGTGGCGTCGACCGCAGCAATGTATTTTTGCCAACGTTGGCAATTCCAACAAAGCTGACGTAAGTTGAGTGCGATTCATTCCCTATCGTTTTATCGAAGTACACCCCGGAGACGTTTGAATGGTTTTTGTTGTGCGTTGTCAATTTGGAATCCTCTCGTTGCTTTTCTTTGGTTTAACATGCCTCGCGATCGCCCCGGCAGCGATGGGCGATGAGGCCGACGCCAGCGGATCGTCGCTTCATTGGCCTCGTCTGTTAGGAGAAAATTTTGACGGTGACGCGGTGACCGACCAAACGTTTGATTGGTCCGAAAAACCTCGCTTCCTGTGGTCGTTGGAAGTCGGCGAGGGCTATGGGCTCGGTTCGGTATGGGGAGACGAATATTTTCAGTTCGACGCCGGATCATCTTCGTCTGGCCCAACAGAGCGACTTCGTTGCATCGACCTGAACACGGGCAAGGTGAAGTGGCAAGATGCCCGGCCGCTGGAGTACCGCGATATGTACGGTTACGAAAGCGGTCCCCGTTCTACCCCGACACTAGATTCTCAGTCGGTGTTCACTTTGGGTGTCGCCGGTGAATTGGTTTGCCGAGACCGCCGAACGCATCAAGTCCGCTGGGCGGTGGACACCAATGAAAAATATGGCGTGGTTCAAAACTTTTTTGGTGTCGGATCGTCCCCGCTGCTTGTGGATGATTTGGTTATCGTGATGGTTGGCGGCAGCCCTAGCGAAGACGCGTCGATCGCGCCCGGAAGGTTGGATCGGGTTTCACCCAATGGTTCGGCCTTGGTTGCATTCGACAAAGCGACCGGGAAAGAACGATGGAAGTGCGGTGATGATCTGGCGAGCTACAGCAGTCCGAGAACGATCGAAATCGATGGCCACACTCGAGTGCTTGTTTATGCTCGCGACAACCTATTGTGCGTCGACCCGAAGCTTGGCAAAGTGCTTTGGAAGTATCCGCATCGCGCCGATATTCTTGAGAGTGCGATTGCGATGACCCCCGTGGTCGATGCCAACCAGGTGTTTCTGAGCGAGTGTTATCAAATCGGCAGTGTGCTGCTAAATGTGACCGACCAGCAAGCCAAAGAGGTTTGGAAAGACCCTCCGTTTGATCGCCGCAGTCAAGCGATGCGGTCACACTGGGCCACTCCCGTTTTGATCGACGGGTTTTTGTATGGATGCAGTGGCCGTAACGCCCCCGACAGTGATTTTCGCTGTGTGAAATGGGACACCGGCGAAGTGCAATGGACCGATTCACGTCGCACACGTTCCTCGGCGACTCGTGTCGGCAACGTGATGCTGGTGTTAGAGGAACGCGGCACGTTGCAAGTGGTGAAGGCCAATCCGGAAAAGTTTGAATTGATCAGCGAGTGGCGGCTCGATCAAGGCGACGGTGACGTGCCGGCGATCCGCTACCCCTGTTGGTCGGCGCCGATTGTGGTCGGCAACCGGATGTTGGTGCGAGGCGACGAGCGAGTGGTTTGTTTCGAATGTCGTTGATCGCGCGGAGATCATAACGCACGCGTCCCCTTGTTCACACGCGGTCGCTTTCGTCGGGAGCGTCGATCCAGTGGAATTCGCCCAGCGTTTCAATCTTGACCGAATCTTGTTTCTTTCCTCGGTGGACCATCATCGCGGCGGTCAGTTGGTTTTGTTGGAACTGGTCGCGGACAACCTTGGAACCGGAAACAAACAGCCCGGTCGCCAAGGCATCGGCATCGGTCGCGTTGTCCATCAGCAACGTCAATGACAACAGATCACCTGCGGGGTAACCGGTCCGAGGGTCGATCACATGACCGTAGCGACGTCCTTGATGATGAAAGAATTGTTTGCCCGACCCGCTGGTCGCGAGTGCTTGGTTGCGAAGCCAGATGCCGGCGAGTCGCCGGTTCGATTTGGTGGGATGAGCGAGTCCGACGGCCCACCCCAGTCCGCTGCCTGGGGTTTGATCGCCGCTTGCGATCACGCTGCTATTGCCGCCATGGATCAAAAAATCGTTGACGCCTCGGTCGCGTAGATGATTCGCTAATCGGTCCAGCGCGTCTCCTTTGCCGATACCACCAAGATTGATCGCCATGCCCGAAACGGCAAAGCCAACCGTATGGTTGCTCGGGTCGAGGTTGAGATGTTGATACCCGACCAACCGACGAGCATTTTGGATTTCGTCGTCCGATGGTTTTTTACCACTGCGTTGGGTGAACCCCCACGCTTCGACCAGCGGTGCGGCGGTGATATCGAACGCGCCGCCGGTTTGTTCGCCCCAGTGAACCGCGCGTTGCAGCACTGCAAACGTCGGCGGGGAAACCGAGACGGCGGTTTCGCTCGCCAGCAGATTGATTCGCGAGATCTCGCTCGTCGGGCGATAGATGGTCAGGTCCGCTTCGATTTGTTCGAGCAGGTCGGCGGCTTCGACTGCGGCTTCGACCGCTCGGCCGGATTCAGCGTCGGCGGGACCCAGGTCCGCTGCGGTCGCCGCCGCAGAGTCGGACAAATCGTGACTCGATGTCTCGGGCTTGGGCGTCTCGGACTCAAGCGTCCCGGGCATGGGCGTCTCAGGCTTGGGCGTCTCAGGATTGGGCAACAGGATCACAAACTCGGTAGCCATTGCCCGGCGAGTGACTTGGCAGATCGAGTAGGCATCGGCGGCAGCGGGGTGGGGAGATTCCTGCGGGGCGCGGGAATCTCTGGGGCTGCTGTGATGTTCGTCCGAGGAAGAGGGGGGCGGGTTCATCCAGAGGGTCGGTGTTTGGAGGAATGGGAGGTGAAAAGGATGCGAAAAGTTAGAGATTTTTTTTCAGCTGGTAGTGAACTTTGAACCGATCCCATTGTCTATTGGTGAGTCGCTAGCGGCGTCGAGCCCGTCAATTGCTGGTAAATACGGAGGATATGCGGTTCTTAACGTTTTTGCAGCGGCTGAAAAAAAGCCTTGCCAACATCGGCCAAGCGAGGGTTGCGTTTTCGGAGCGGATTCAGCACAATCTGGCTTGCTTGACTGAAGTTTAGCGAAGCAAAGCAAATAGGGAGCGGTGGCTGAGTGGTCGAAAGCGCCGGTTTGCTAAATCGGTGATCCGGGAAACTGGGTCCGCAGGTTCGAATCCTGTCCGCTCCGCTTAGTTGAAGACCCAAAAGCATCAAGCCAAGAAAAACTTGGTTGCTCTTGGGTTTTTTATTCGGTATTTCCAAAGTCAGGTGATTTTCAAGTGGTTTGGTTTTTCCTGCCATCGAAAATCAGAGGGCGTAGCTCAGTCGGTAGAGCAACGGACTTTTAATCCGTTGGTCCTGGGTTCGAGTCCCAGCGCCCTCACTCGTCGTTTCTAGCGACAGATAACCCGGTGTCCCCATCAAGGACGCCGGGTTTTCTTTTGCGCGTTCAGAGGCGGTCGCGATGGGGCGTGTCGCCGGTCGCTTCAGGACTGTTGGGTTGCTCGGATTGGCGTGCTCACAGAAGCGGCGTTGAAAGTCTTGGCGGCATTGGCGGAACCCAGTATGCTACACCCGTTCTCTACACCGCCACACGCAAGGCTTCGCTTCGATGAATCATGATTCGCCCGAATTGTTTGATCGAATGGGGGGAGCCGAAGCGCTCTCCGCGATCGTCAAAGATATGTATGAGCGTATCTTTAAGGACCCCGAGCTTGCACCATTTTTTCAGAATGTGCAGACCGATCGGCTGCGAAAGATGCAGTACGAATTCTTGGCCTCGGCTTTTCAGGGGCCTGTTAATTACACCGGAGCCGAATTGACTGCGATTCATCACAATCGCGGAATCCACGCCGGCCACTTTGCCAAGTTCTGTAGCCACTTTGCCGACGCGGCCAGGGCGCACGGTGCCAGAGAAGCCGATGTCGATCAAGCGCTCGGCCAATTGGCGACCTACAAAGACAAGATCACCGGCGACTCGAATATTGACGGCTAATTGGTATGGACGGCTGATTCGATCAGCCGTCCGCAAACTTGATTTCGATGTTCGGGGCGGCTTAGCTTTGGCTGCTCATCATTCGGATGATCGCGCGACAGAATTCGGGAAGATCGTCGGGGCGACGGCTGGTGATGTGGTGCCCATCGACAATGACAGCTTCGTCTTCGTAGGTCGCTCCGGCGTTGACAAGATCGTCTTTGATCCCCGGTGACCCTGTCACGCGGACTCCGCGATAGACGCCTGCCGAGATGGGAATCCAGCCGCCATGGCAGATTGCCGCAATCGGCTTCTTGGCAGCATCAAAATCGCGAACAAGTTGCAGCAGTACCGGATCTCGTCGCAGTTTGTCGGGCATGAACCCACCGGGCACAATTAAGGCATCAAAATCGTTGGCGTTCATATCAGCGATTGCAGCGTCGCTGGTACAGGGATAGCCATGTTTGCCGTTGTAGTGTTGGTCGGCTGCGGGGCCGGCAATGGTCGTTGTAGCACCTGCCTCTTCGAGCCGCAGTTTGGGGTACCACAGCTCGAGGTCTTCGTAGATTTCACCGACCAGGATCAGAATGCGTTGGCCGGACAATGGGGAATCGCTACTGGACATCTAAAGGATTCCTTTCGTGGGGATTGCGGAATCGAGGGAGTGTGTTGATGGGCTGCTAGATCGCTTCGCTGCCGCGTTCGCCGGTGCGGATGCGGATGCAGTCATCCATCGGCAAAACAAAGATTTTACCATCGCCGATTTCGCCGGTGTGGCCGCCTTCGAGGATCGCATCGACGGTGGGTTTAACGAACTCTTCGTTCACGGCGATCTGCAGCTGGACTTTTCGCAGTAGATTCACGCTGAATTCGTGCCCGCGATAGATTCCGGATTGGCCTTTTTGGCGTCCAAATCCTTGGCAATCCATCACGGTCAAACGAAAGACCTCGACTTTGGTCAGAGCTTCTTTGACGGCTTCAAGCCGACTCGGCTGGATGATGGCGATAATCAGCTTCACGACTAAGAACGATCGAGAAAAGAGGATGGCGAGCGATTCCCAGCGACGACTGGGTAATCATGAGCAAACGGGCACGATAACGGCATTGTACGGCGACAACCCTCGAGGGCGTAGGGCGTGCCCGATTGCAAAAGTGCATAAAAAAAGCCTCGCGACGTTAATCGCGAGACTTGTGAGCGAAACCCCGACCCGGACGAGTGAGGCGGACACTCGCCACGGGCCGTTGGGGCTCATTCTGACTCCGTGAGGAGCCAAAAAAAACAGCTTGGTCTTTCCGCCTTACCGGGCTGCCCCGCCGTTGCAGTGAGAGAATCCATCTCGTGCAACGGCGGAGCTGCGGTAGGTAGCTTCTAACAGAAAGGCGTTCTCCTTCAGCCTTTCGCGGGTCTCTGCGTTAGGCAGTGACGCCTGCTCCGCTGTACGAATCCGATGGGTAGGCGTGCATGCCGTGCTCGGAAACGTCCAGTCCAGTCTTTTTTCTCTTCTGGTGATACTCGCAGCA
>NZ_ANOG01000747.1 GCF_000346295.1 Rhodopirellula maiorica SM1
GGCCGGCACAATTACACAGTCATTGTGTCGGCCTCTGGCCTAAGCCGGATATTCTCGTAAGGCACCGGGTCGTGCATTATCCCCAGCCCCGGACGCGCAAGCGGCTCAATAAATCAAAAAGACGCCAAGCGTTTTGTCCAATGCGATCGATTTACGTAGTGGGACTCGCCAGAGTTCCTGGTGCGTCAACAATAACGCTGGGAATTCTGGCGAATTCCACTACTCAAATTGGGGATTCTGGCGAATTCCACTACTGGATCAGCCCGGTCGCTTGGCGAATTAGCGACCCAATGCGGCACTGTACAGACTGCGTTTCGATGTTCGTGGGACTGCGATCGGAGCGGGATTGACATCAAACGGGATCAACGCGGCGTGATGGACCGCAACGCCGTTGCGTTCGGGGACGTAGCGAGCTTTCTGGGAGTTGAACGCGCGGTACGTTTCCATCACTCGGCGAATTTCCGGAGCATACTCGAACTTGCCGTCCGGCAGCGAACGTCCCAGTTCAGGGAAGCTGCCGATCGTCACTAGCGATCGTGTGCGGTCGTGGAACTGGTACGCCTCGACACCATTTTTGCGAAGCTCGGCGACCATCTTGCCTGCGTCGGAGGCCATTTTATCAAGTCGTTTTCCACTGGGAACAAATTCTTTTTCTTTGTGTCCGTCGACGATCGTTCCCAAGCCTTCGAACGTGGCCACAACGACGGTGTATTTGCCTTTGCAAGTGAGCAGGTTGTAATCTTTGTCTTCGTTGAGTTGCTGAACGAACGAATCGATCTCGGGTGCATCAAAGTATTCTGCCGGCAACATTGGGTTGCGAGTGACAAAAGCATTCGCCATGGGGCCGAGTGATTTGTCGTTCTTACGCTCCAAAAACTTGCGTGTCATTGCCCGTACCGTTGTCACAGGCGTGGCGGTGCTGGTTTCTTTTTCGATCTCTTTTCGATCTTCGAAAATCGGCAATCGAGCCGTCTTCAAAACTTGCAGATCGTGGTCAATGCTCTCGTTTTCAACGCGGTCATATTCGCCTACCAACACGGCATAGGCTTCGTATTGGTATTCGTTCGCGTAACGCACCCGACGACCTGATGACGCAGGAGTATTGGGGCCGTGAGTAAAATCAAACTTCTCGCGATAAATAAACGCAGGCAATTTCAAGTCGCGGCGAATTTCAAACGCCAATCGATGAGCACGTGCTTTGGAACCCTCGCCGACACACGTCGATGCCAAGATCATCCAAGGACCATCCTCTTCGGAAAGCACATATTCGGCATCCGCCTCGGCTTCCACGTTCGGACCCGAACGAAACATGTTCATCAAATTCGGAGGTCCCGCTTGGGTTCCGCTGATAAAAATGGCACTGCAACAAACGCCGACGAAAAGCGATAGGCTCGAAATTGGACGCATTTGTTTTTTCCGGTCGAGGAGGAAATAAAGTTCTTGTCCTTTGGGGAATAACAAAAACGCGTCGACCACCGAAAGGGAGGAATTCGCGGTTGCATCGCTGTGGATCACGCGGGGGCGTGCGAGCAATGCCATCTACTTTGGTAGCCATTGGGGGATGGTCAAGTAGTGGGATTCGCCAGAATTCCCATCTTTGCTGTTGAAACACCAGGAACTCTGGCGAGTCCCACTACGAAAGTAGATGACATTGGGCGTGCGAGCCGATCACCGCGGTAGCGGAAAGCCGTCATTGAATGAATCGCGCGTCCCGAACGATCCAGCGCCATGATCGCGGAGCAATCAGCGACTATTGCGGGGCGGCCATTCCGGGGGGCGCCGCGATGCTGAGTCGTTCAAGTTGCAGGTTTTCGACTTCCATCGTCTTCAACTTTAGCGACATCGATTTCACCGCTCCCTCGGGCCCGGGTTGTCCATCGGGAAGTTGTTGACGAAATAACGCTGGACGGTTGGGTGCTCCGTGCATCGTGAACATGTCCTTGGCTGCCGAATAGGCGGCTCGCGTTGCACTGCATTCCAACAATCCACGTTCATTGCGAGTGCGGAAAATCACGCCGCCGACGGCTTCGGTTTCCCAGGGCGTTGGCAATCCCGCGAGCGAAGGCCTATTGGCGGCCTCGGGCGAAATCCCGATTCGTAGATGGTCGCAATCCAGCGTCGTTTGGCCGGCCGACAGCGCATCCATCGTCTGTGCGTCAAACGTATCGTCCCAACTCGCAACGTCGCGAACGCCCACACGAACGCCTCGCATGAAGTCAAGCGACTTGTTCAAGATGTCGCCTTGCATCGTATCGTTAAAAATCAGATGGATGCCGGTCAACAGATTGCTTGGCACCGTGGGTTTGGCAGAGCCACCCGGTTTCAAACCGCTCTGATCGCCGCGTGTCCAGCAGCGGTACCATCCCGGGCCGGCACCAAATAGCTTGCCGCCGCCTGATGGAACCAGAGTCAACTTCTCGGCGTGCAGCAGATGTTTCGATTCGGTCAACCCGTCGGGAGCACGCTGCACGGCTTGGATCATCAGCGGACGTGAATCACTTTGCAACAAGTCGATTCGCTGGACCGTTGCCGTCTTCATCGTTTTGAGGTCGCGGACTTGCACCCCGTCATGCAAGATGATCTCCATGCGATCGCCGGCGACGTGGACATCCCACGGCTCACGGCCATTGACCAGCGATGCGGTGATCTCGACTCCATCGGTCAGCGTGGCCGTTTTTCCATCAAACACCATTTCGCCTTGCCATCGACACAGCGGCGGTTCGGTCCACGTCAATTTGCTTTCTGCACCACTAGGTTGCGATGCACGCGTGGCGGTGTTGCTTGTCCCTGCTGCGGTGCCAGCCGAGCCGCCTGTTAAACCGTCTGCCAGATCGTTCGGCAACGCTTGCGACGGGATACGGAACTCACCCGCTTCGTTGATCCAAATGATGTTGTCGCTCGGACGGATCTGAATCAATGGGCCCACAAAATAACCGTCGCCAATTTCAAAGCGTGCGGGAGCACCCACGCCGCTGCCCAATTGCAACACATCTTCGCCGCCCCCGTCAATCAAACGAAGCTGTTCGCCTGTTAATTTGGCCAGCATCGGTTGCCCACCCAATTGAACGGTATGCGTCAGATGAACGGACCCCACGACACTCAGGTCTTGGGCGTGCACGCCCCCATCGTCGAGAACCAACTTGGCGGTGATCGTGTTGCCCTGGACCGACGGACGCGACCGAGCAACGGGAACCTGCGTGGTGGTGGTGCCCGGTTCGGGCTGCTTTACCAATTGGCGGATCGAGCTGGGCGCTTCTTCGGAATTGCCTTCAATCATGCCAATGTTTTTTGGCTCCGGTTCGACAAAAAACAATCGCAATTGATCCGTGTCAGCTTGAATCGACGAGGTGTCAAGGTGCACGTTGCCTAACGCCGCGAGCTGTTCGGGAATCATCGCGTTGCCATCGTCGTTCGCGGTTTTACGAGGATCGGGCTTCAGCACGCCTTCGACCGAATCGGATTGGAATTCGCCTCCATCGGTCAACGCCATCTTGACTTCGCCATCGATCCAGAAACCGATGTTGCTGTCGATCGAATCTTTGCGGATCGGACCGAGGGGTTGCATTTTGAAACCTTCACGCCACTGAATACGTCGCAATGGCACGTCGGGAGTATCGAGCGTGACGATACCGATACCGCGAGCGTCAATGGCGCCGAGCGTCCCAGGCGATGCCGGATCAAATTGGTAGACGATGCTTTCGAGTCGTGCGTGGATTCCGCCGCGGTGCACTTCGATGCCCTGGATCCCGTCGGCACGGACGAGTCCTTTGCTCGCTTGCATATCAATTTGACCTGCATAGATCTCTAAGTCCAAATTGGGCAGTCGCGCCGCCAAAGGGGCGCCGGTCGCTTTGATGCGGTGTAGCCAATCGAGTGCCGAGGTACGAACGATCGACTTGTTACTTGGATCGCGAAAGGTCAATTCGATGGTGTCACAATCGAACCGGTCTGTTTTTGCACCGTCGATCTGATGGATCAGAGACACCGAATCGCGGAGCATCAATTGATCGATTGCAAAATCGTATTCGAGCCGACCGTCACACTGCAGTTGGATTTCGGCGGTCGCATCCGTCGTCGGCGCTGTCGCGCCGCCGATTTGCGTCAACATCGATGTCGGGTCGACCGGCACGTTGTTCTGCGGCGGTGCGGTTGTGGTCGCCGCAGGCCACAGCCCTCCGTTCTCCAGCGGCATCCGAAACTCTTCCAAATAGATCAGTTCCATGCGGTCCAACACGGCGGTCTTGCCGCTCGCTGCCATCGGCGCGGACGTGTTAGTCGCTAAATGAATGGTCAAATCGCGGCCCAGCATGCGGGCTTTGCCGAGATTCATTTGGATCGCTTCGGTCGTCCAAATTTTTTGGTTGTCGATGCCAACGTTCGCCGTACGTATCGACAGCGATTGGCTGGGCGTGGTCGGATTTTGACGGGTGATTTGGACGACGCCCATCATCCGGCCTCGTTGAATCGGCGGCGCGCCACCACTCATCACATCAAGCGAACCGGTGAACTTGATCTCAGCGCCTTCGTTGGCCTCGATCACCACCGGGGATTCGCTAGTGGAACTTTTCATGCCGCGACCGATCACGACAGTCATCGGCCACAATTTCCACTGGTCCGGACTGCTCTGTTCCCAGTTCTGGAATAGCAACATCCCATCAGCGGTCTGCAAGCGTTTGCATTTTTCTCGCTGCCATGCTCCCTCGGGAAACAAATCGGCAAGCGTGTCGCCGACTTTGAACTCACGCGCGGGCGCCAATACGACACGTTCGACTTCGGGTGGACGCAACCATGCGACAACCAAGACGTGATAGACAAACGCTAACACGCTTAGGAAAAGTAAGGCGGAAAT
>NZ_ANOG01000748.1 GCF_000346295.1 Rhodopirellula maiorica SM1
GATATAGGCATCCGTTTTGTCTGCCCTTTCCGGTTTCCCTAGCACCGATCCGAGTGTACGTCGCTGTCGTTTCAAAAAAAGTGGTTTGCGTCGCCGCCGGAGGTCGAAGAAATGGATGTGCGACCCCCAAAAATCAACATCTAAGAACTGCGAACGTGGGAAACTTTCCTAATCGATGGCACGCCGGTTGAGCGTCCTCGGATTGGACTCGCTATACTCGCCGTCAAACAAGAATCCCCGTTTCGTCAGCCGACGATGAATAGAGCGAAGGTAAAAATATGACCGTAGAAAGCCAGCGTGACGTCGACGGGGTTCTGAAGGCCGGACGCGTTGTCGCTTCCGTGCGCGACGCCATGCTGAGCGCAGTCGAACCGGGAATGACGACCGCTGAACTGGATCGGATCGGAGATGCAATGCTGGATCGCTTCGGAGCGAAATCGGCGCCCCGAGTCACTTATGACTTCCCCGGCGCAACCTGCATCAGCGTCAATGAAGAGGCCGCGCATGGTATTCCAGGTCAGCGAATGATCAAGGCGGGGGATATTGTGAACGTTGATGTATCCGCCGAGCTTGGCGGCTACTTTGCGGATACGGGTGGTACGGTCGTTGTCCCGCCTGTTGCAAGAATGAAAGCGAGATTGTGTCATGCCACTCAGTTGGCTTTGAAATCCGCGCTAGCCGTAACCCGAGCCGGAGCTCCAATAAACCGAATCGGGAAAGTCATCCAGCGTACGGCAACAACCCATGGGTTCAAGGTGATCAAGAATCTTGCCGGCCATGGAATCGGGCGCAGTCTACATGAAGAGCCTGAGGGTATCGTCAGCTCCTATGATCGGTTCGATACCCGCCGACTACAACTCGGTCAAGTCGTCGCGATTGAGCCATTTCTTTCGACGATCAGCACTCATGTGAGCGAAGCGGTCGATGGCTGGACTCTCGTCGGTCATCCCGCGAACCTTTCCGCACAATTCGAACACACCATTATTGTGACAAGGGGCGCTCCAATCGTTGCTACACTATCTGAACATTGAGAAATAGCATCGTGGGAGCCATCCACCGATGTTGGCCGCAACACGGGGCCGGAATCCGGGGATCAAGTCGGACGCGGTTTTGCGAGTCGCAGCGAAATTCGCTTGTCGATCACTCTAAGGAAGGTCCGGCAAAAAGATATTGCGCAAAAAGATGATAGGTCGGACTGAGCCACGCATCGTCTTGCAACATCCTGTGTCTCCCTTCCTCTATTCGGTTGTGCCCAGTCCGCCGAGATTCGGCAATCAGCGCTCATTGGGTTGATTTAGAGCCGATTCCCAGAAACAGAAGTCGCCCGCCAGTGGTTACGGAGGAGCCATGGATTGGCATCCGGTGCTACCGTCTGTCGTCGCGTTGCGACTAGGGGGCGTTGCGACTAGGGGGCGTTGCAAATTGCGAAGCAATGGCATGATGCAGCCACGGACGCAAGTCCGTGGTATCGGAGGCAAAACGACTCGGCAAGTCGCAACGCGACGACAGGTGTCTCCGGCGCGACCGTTAATGCGAAGATGAACTCCGCATCAAATCACCCAACGCCCGAAGTACCCGATTGCGCATTTCGCAAAAAAATGGAACGACACAAATAATATTGAGGTTAGACCGTAACGTTGATCTCCTGCCGTCGCTTCGCGACTTTTTGGGGTTTAGGATCACGCTTCACCCCGGATTGGCATCCGGGGCTAGCGTCTGTCGTCGCGTTGCGACGTAGCTGTCAGTTGTCGCTCCGACCGGGGCAAGCCCGGCGGAAGCGGTAGGAGCTTTACTGACCGCAACGCGGTCGGACAACACAGCGACGAGGTCGCGCAGCGTTACCTCGGGGACGGTTACACGTCCATGGGGATGGCAGAATAATGACTGGGCAAAATGATTTCCAAGCTGGAGATGCTTTGGTCTTCAATCATTTTGCCAATTTTCGGTGTAGGCCGGTCAGGTCTTCGCCATCCGTCGACAAACCGGAACAGCCGTAAGCTAAGCATTGCATGCTTGGTTCACACCGTATCGCAGCGTCGCATTCTCGCGGCGGCCCTGGATCGTGTTTCCCCTCCAAACTGCGAATCGCGAAAAGGTGGATTCCCCGTCATCATCCAGCTCGTTGAGCTAGATACGCCTCTATTGATCGGTGCGTCGACGTCGGGCGATTCGTCGTTTTTGCTATTGACGATTTCGCAGCGTTAGCAGACTAGCCTATCATGGCTTTATGATGATGATCGGACTGACACCTATTGGATTGCATCTCGCATGACTGATCGCACGAACGATGAACCGCCCGCACTGCGTCGGGCTCAGTTCTCATTGCGTTTCCTATTTAAATCGACGACCTATTGCGGCATGCTAATGTATTGGATGTGGCGTACCTGGGATCACCTGGGAATCGGGATCTTAGTGTTGGTCCTGATGGCACCGTTTATTTTCTTCGCCGAGATTGTGGATTACCTGTTGAGCGTCAAACGCTCGTGACGCCACCCCAACTCACGTCCACGTACATCGTTGACCGTCGCGTTGCGACGGGTGATCATCGTTCAAGACGGTAGAGAGGACGGCGTCGTGCCATTGTGTACCGAGCCGGAGTCGTTGCCGCAAAATGGCCTCGCGTACTGCGCCCGCTTTTTCCGCGACACGTTGGCTCGCCCGATTTTCGATCGCTGTCAAAATCTCGATGCGATGAAGCCCTTGTTCGCGAAACGCCCAATCGCACGCCAGACGAATCGTTTGGGTTGCGACACCCTGTCCTGCATAACGAGTGCGAACCCAGTAGCCGAGTTCCGCGTTGCCATTGAGTAGGTCCAATTGGTGGAAGCCACAGGTGCCAAGCAACTTATCGTGCGGATCGACAATCACAAAGCTCCATTGCTGGTTCTGCTGCCATGCTTCGGAGCGGCTGTTCACCCAAGTCTCGGCGTCAGCGCGACCGTAGTCTGCATGGCACCATGACATCCACGGCGTCAACTCACGCTTGGACTCCAACACAGCCTCGAGTACCGCATCGGTATCCGAGGTTCGGTATTGCCGAATTCTGACACGCATCGTTCAGTCCGCACAAAAAGTCGAGGGCTGAAATGGGGATCGCTTGCCCTGGGCATTTTTTGGAAATCGTAGCGGCCATGTTTCCGGCGCAGAGGCAAGTAAACGATGTTTACCAACAGAGCCAGCACGGCGGGGGATCTCCCCCAACCCATTCCGCAAACGCGGCAGCTGAACAGTTCAGAGTGCCCCCGCCACGGCTTGTCTCGGCTCAATAGCGGCCGCAGGGAGCTGGCCGGCAAAAAGTGGGGCCGGCAACTGTAAAGAAGAATGCAAAAGAGGCGACGGTGGGATTCGAACCCACGAATAAAGGATTTGCAAACTAATCTTTGGATTACCGTTGAGCGTGAAAAGCCCATGTTTTACGAGGTTTTGGAAGTTTCAGAACGTGCCAAAACGTACCAGATTTAAGCGGTATCGACAAGCTTTTGAGCGTATTCGAGTCAATGACTCCTCTGGGTCACAGCGGTTGCAACGGGTCCTTCCCGGCGGGGGCGGCCCGCGGGGCGTAGCCCGTTTATCGCTGCGATTTTTTGTGCACGGTGAATTTTTGGGGGTAAGTAAGTAAGCACGCACGCGGGTAACGCGGGACGCGTGTTGCGACGCGGGGACAGTGGACAGACCTCGACAAGGAATCTGTGCACATGCGAAAAATGTTGGCCCTTATCGCGTTGGTTGTTTGCTGTGGTTGCAATGAGTTGCCGCAACGTGTGACGACGCTTCCGATCAAGCGGGTGGTCGAAACGCCTGCGGCGAATCTTCCGACGTCGCTTCGTCCTTACAACTGGACCGATGCCCGTGGCTCGGGCAGCTGCGTCAATGCGTCGACGGTTTATAACTTGACGTGGTCGGCAAAGCCGGAGCTCGCTGCGTGGTGGCGAAAGAATCATGCTGGTGGCGAGACGGATACGTCGATTCGGCGATCTCATGATGCCGTCGGTTTGCGTTATTACTACACGCGGAATGCCGACCCCGAATTCTTGAAGTGGGTAACCAAGACGCGACGAAGCGCGTTGATCTGGTACTACCAATCGCACTGCGTCAACTTCGTTGGATTCCATCGGGATCCGACGCGGCCGGACGATTCCACAATGTACGCATGGCTGTGCGACAACAACAGACCGACGCGTTACATCAAGGTGCCGATTGATTCGTTTCTACGCAAATGGGCGGGATACGGCGGGTTTGGCTTGGCACTGAAAGATCCACCCGTCCCCCCTTCTCTTTTTTCGGCCACGACCCGGAGTTAATGATGCGAAGTCTGATTCTAATTTTGCTGTGTTGCGTGCTGACTGGCTGCACCGCCATGCAAGGTCCGCAGCCAGCACCGCCATATGTCGACCCGTTTGACGTTCCGCAGGCTAGCCCGCAATATCCGGCGCCTGGTTACCCAGACAACTATCCTGATCGTTGCCCGAATTGTCCTGACGGTAATTGTCCCTATCCGCAATACGGTGAAGAGCCAGCGGACTCGCTCGGCATCGAGGTGAGGAGCGATGACGACGCCGTGAGGTTGGTCAACACGCGAGCGGCCGAGGAAGTCAAAGGCGATTGCATTGATTGCCAAGAATCGCGGCCTCGGGTGGTAGTGCCAGCTCCTCGCGTGCCTACGCCGACGCGGGTTTACCCGAGCGTGCAATCACCATCGCACAGCTGGAGCAACATTCCGCTGAATCAGGGCGAAAGGTTGTTATGGGTGGGCCCCTTGGTGAGTCGCCCCAGCTATTCGCAGGTGACACGGCCTAGCCTCGCCATGCCTCGTCCGGACACGAGCGAGGGCACCCGTGTTGGCGGGACGTTCCGACGCGATCCGAACGAGCGACAAGGGGCATTTGTTTGCATGCGATGCGGACAACCTACCGTCGGACGCGATTGGCACGAAGTGTGGGCCGACGACGGCACACCGTTGACATGCGTCTGCGAACGATGTTGGGCGAGCATGTCGCCGGCGTCACGGGAATCGATCACGATGCAATATGCTCGGCGTCAATTTGGCAATTACATTTCCCCGGTGGTCACCGCCCGAATCCGCGAGGCAGCCAATGAACGACGCTAAGAAAGCCAAGATGCGTCATTGGGCGATCATGGTCGGCACCGCGGTGTTGCAGGCGTTCGCGGTTGCGAGCGCGTTCTACTTCGCGATCTATTGGGTCACGGCGGTGGCGGGGTGTGTGTTCGCATTTTGCATCGATCAACAAAACCGATCAATCATTCAATTTCGGCGATCGTTATGCTTTGTCGTATTGGCGGCAATGTGGCTTGGGCAACCGTCCACCGCGCACGCACAAACACCGCCGGACGATTCCCAAAAGTATCACGTCGTCACGGTGATTAACGATCCACCGACCGCGGCCGATGTCGCGTTGCTGCGAGCGTTCCAAACGCAGCCCCATTTGGCGGCGATCGCTCAAAAGTGTAAGCGGTTCCAATTCAAAGCGACCGATCCACTTTACCGTTCCCGGTATGCCCAAAGTTTGCCGCCGCATGCGTTACCCGTCGTCGCCTTGGTTCGCCACGATGGTGGTGTGATCTACAAGGCGAGCGGTGCGAACATTCCCGAGGCGAATACCTTGGCTCGGCAATTGATCGGCATCGCGATGACCGACCGAGCGGCACACGCCCCGCGGCTTGGCTGGCGACCGGACGGGGCGAGGTTGCCGAACGTAATTCCGGACACCGTCGTTGTGCGTCCCGAAGTCAACGTGCCACCGAACGCAATTTACAACACCGGATTCGTCGCCGTCGGCGTGATCCTTTTTCTCGCCCTTGGCGTCCTATTCGTTGTCGGATTGATCGCCGGCATCTTCCTATTGTTTCGTGGAGATTAAACACACATGATTGAATTGATCGCCGGCCTCGTCGGACTCATGTTTCTTGGCGGATTCCTATTGATCCTTGGCGTCGTCGCATTCGCCATCGCCCAAAAGGTTCGCAAGGGATCGATTGTTCCGAAGTCCACCAAACGCGCCGTCGACGAGAAAGTCGAAACGGTTTATCGCGACAAACAAGTGCGTGAAGTGTTGATGGAACTTGCCCGAGCCGAAGGTTACGACCTCGAGGGATAATTGAGCATCAACCGTCAAACCGGATGGATGGCATTACAGACTGCAGTCGCGGCAATCGCGGCTGCAGTTTCCGTTTGTTCGGCGATCAGCTCGGTGATGACCAACGACAGCCGGCGGATCGACAACGTCGAATCGGCCAATCAATACAACGAAGAAAGCCTCTCGACACTTTGCACCGAGCTCGACCAATTACGGTGGAAGCTGGCAACGCTCGAACATCGCATCGACCCGGCCGTCCCGCCTCGCCATCCCGGCCGATTTGGAAACCGACACCAAGATTAACACCACCGACAGGACACACGCGTGGCCAAACGCAAGGCGACCACAAAGCGAAAGCCTGTTGAGTCTCGCGAGGCCAAAGCGTTGCGGGCCAAGCTGGCCCAAATCAACGGCGAATCGCTCAATCGTCAACAACAACGCGACGTCGCGTGGTACGACAAAACCCAAGCCGACGAGGCGATCGCGAATTGGTGCAGTGCCGTTCCCAAGGGGGACTATTGCCGATTGTCCGGACGCCAACACAAGTTGGTCGACGATGCGGCACGGTTGTACGGTTTGCCGATCGGCGAATCGACGATTGATCTACGAATCGCGATCACAGCGCTTCACGATCTGATCGCCGCCAACGCCAACCGAATCCGCGGATCTCTCGACAGCGGTGATCGTGACGAACTCGAAGCGGAAAAGCTGCGTCAACAGATCGCCAAACTAGGGACGGAAGTCGAACGTTTGCAAATCTCGTTGGCGAAAGACCGTGGCGACGCGATCCCCCGCCAAGATTTGCGGCAAGCATTAGTTGCGATCTCGGCCGCGATGCGTGAATACGGTCGAGCGTTCGCACGGATCAGCCCCGAGGCTCGCGATTTGTGGAACGATACCTGCAACGCGATCGCCGATGAAATCGAGACGGGACGATTGAAATGGTGACCGAAACGTCATCGGCGATTCGCGAGGAATTGGCCCGGGCGTTTCGCAATTCCAAGTGTGATCCACCGCGATCGATCGTCGATTTCGTATTGAGCGACTTTGTGTTGCCCGACGGCCGAAGCAAAGGCCAACGGTTCACGTTCGCGCGTCAGCCCGTTTTGCGATTGTGGTTCGAAGCAATCGACAGCGGCCTATTCAACGAATTCGTCTTTACCGCCCCGAGTCAATTCGGCAAGACGCTCTCCGGATTCGTCGCGCCGCTGTTGTATCATCTTTGCGAGATCCAAGAAAACTACGTTCTCGGCGTACCCTACGGCGACATGGCGGCGAACAAATGGGAAGCCGACATCGATCCGGTGTTGCAAGCGTCGCCGCGGTTGCGGGGAATGCGTCCAAAACATGGATCGGGATCCAGCGGCGGTCGCGTACGCGATTCGGTCACGATGGCCCATGGCTGCATCTGCAAATTCATGAGTGCCGGTGGGCAAGACGCGGCCAAAGCCGGCTTCACTGCCCGGACGTTCGGTGTCACTGAAGCGAAAGCGTTCTCGGAACTAAAGGAGGCATCCGACGAAGCCGACGCACTCCGCCAGCTGCGAGCGCGGCAACGATCCTATCCCGAAGATGAACGGCGATCCTACGTCGAAGGAACTGTCGGTAAGAGCGATCAATTGCCATGGACATTGATGCCGCTTTCGACGCGGTCGCGGATCGTATCGCCGTGCCCGCATTGTGCGGAACACATCTCGTGCGAACGCGAAGATCTGCACGGGTGGCCAGACGCTAAGAGTGAAGCGGAAGCGAAAGCCAACGCCTATTTTGCCTGTCCCGAATGCGGTGAAAAGATCACCGAACGCCAGCGTGCCGAGGCGTTAAAGAATGCGGTGCTGCTTCACTATGGCCAGACGATCGACAAGACGGGACGTATCCACGGTAAACCACCAACGTCGCGGCGGTTGTGGTTCCGATGTACCGCTTGGCACAACATGTTCTTGGGTGCTGGCGACATCGCTGTCGATGAATGGCGAGCGACCCAATTGACCGAGAATTCGCCCGAGCAACAATCGGCCGAGCGTGAGTTGTGTCAATTCGTATGGTGCATCCCTTGGGATCCGCCCAAATTGGACACCGACATCGAACTCGACAAAGTTACGATCAGCAACCGGCGATTGTCGTTGCCGCGTGGAACGGTACCCGAAGACACTGTGCGAGTCACCGTCGGAACCGACATGGGAATGCGGACCGGGTGGTATTTGCAATTGGCGACTCGTGCGAACGGATCGAGACACATTTGCGATTACGATTGTTTCGACGTCCCCTCGCACGCGATGAAGTTGGACGAGGCAGTCAAAGTCGCGCTAAACGATTTGCACAAACACCTTTCGTCCGGCGTGATCTTTCCCGACGGCCGTGTCATTGTTCCAGGGGAACGTTGGTACGACGCGGGCTATCGGCCGACGCCCGTGTTGGAATTTGTCTACAGCCATTCCGGTGGCAACTACAACGGCGCCGATGTGGCGGCGTATGGACGTGGAGCAACGGCGATTCAAAAAGGAACGTTCACGTTGCCCAACGGCAAATCGACTAAGGTGCGGCAAATTGGCGACGATCGATTGTGGTTCATGGAAAGGGAGCGTGGGCAATCACATTTAAAACTCTACTGGGACAGCGACAGCACCAAGTATGAAGTCATGCAAATGTTGACATTGCCCGAGACCGAACCGGGATCGATCACACTCTATAGCGGCGTCGCCAAGATTCACGACCGCTTGGCCAGGCACTTGACCAACGAGCCGTTGACGACGGTGGTCAATTCGCTCGGTGTCGAAAAGCAAATGTTCGTCAGAAAAGGCGCCAACCACTTGCTCGATTGTTTGGCAATGGCGATTCGAGCGGACAGCCGTTTGGCGTGGCGTATCGAGAACACGATGTTGCGGGCCTCTTCGGGGGATGGACACGAATGGTACGACGAAGATCGTCGACAGGATTGGTACGACGAAACCTAACGCATCGCGGCGCATGCCGGGCATGGGCGGAGGGTTGTTTTGCCGTGTTCGGGGCATCGGTACGGTGGCACCGTTTCGAAACCGACTTCGTCCACTGAATCGACCATCGATTTTCGACGCTTCATCACGATGCGGTGCACCGCCGATTTACTCATGCCGGCCGATTTTGCCGCTAAGCGAATCGGCAACCCATCATCTTGGACCGCGATTAACGCTCGCTCGCGTGACTCGGCGGTGTGATGGCAATTGCGCGAGCGGATCTTGCGCTCGCGGCAATAGGATAACAGCCATGAATAAGAGACCAGCGGGGCGACAGCCAACGGCCGAATGAATTCGCCTTGTTCGGTGCGATGCCGCAATTCCGCTTCCAACGCCAGGTCGACAATCGCGACCATCAAAGCCGTTTCGCTCAAGTGTGGGGTCCCTCTATACGCGGCACCACATCGAATCGTCTTGGTTCGACCAGTCTTGGCCATCACTCCGTTCGTCCCGCGTTGCAACGCGGGACGCCATGCCGCACAGCGTCAGTGTATCGGCATGAGTGACGAAAGTGCAACCAATCCCATCGACCAAATCAATGCCGCAATGGGCGATGCGATCTCGGCCCAAGAGGCGGGGAATTTCGCGGTCGCCGAGCGGCGTGCTCGCACTGCATGGATGTTGATCGCTTCGCTTCCCGACAGCGAATTGCGGGACGAACGGTTGCGATGGAAACCGGAGTCGATCGAGCCAATCGTCAAAGAATTAGCTAAACGAGCACAAGTCTCCGGATCGTCAAGCGACCAATCCCATGGGGCGGTGTTTCGCCAAGTCGACATCGAATATCAACGAGGCTAGGACGTGCTGCAGCGACTACGCACCATGCTCGGATTGGCGGCCGCGTCGGCCGTTACCGGGGAAACCGAATCGCGAACGCACTTTCGCAAATCGTGGACGGCATCGCGATTCGATTCGTCGATCGTCGACGACCCTGAACGGTCGGGCCAAGTTTGGTACAGCCCGGACTACGCCGCTCGCGGTGAATTTGAATCGGCCGACACCAACCGATTGAACTCGGCTCATTGGTCCGCCGCGCGTGACACCCCCATCAACGACGATTTGGCTGACCGTTTGCCCACGATGCGGACTCGGTCGAACCACGAAGCGTGGAACAATACCGCGATCGAGGGGCTGATTCTTCAGCATTCTATCGCGGTCGCGGGCGACAACGGTCCGCTGCTCGATTTGCAAGCCGAAGACGAGATCGGCGACACGTGGTGCGAAGCCGCGGAAAAGGTGTGGGAAGATTGGTGCGAGTACTCCGACGCCGCCGGCCAACTTTCGCTTGCCGCACGGATGAAGAATTTTTGGAACCGCGGTTGTTGGACCAACGGCGAATGGTTCGATCAATTCGTTTATCCGTCCGACGTCGACACGCCGATCAAGTTGCGGCTGCACGCGGTCGAGCCCCAGCGGATCCAAACGCCGATGACGGAAGCGGGCAACCCCGACATCACACTCGGCATCAAACGCGACTCGCTTCGTCGCCCGAAAGAGTATTGGGTTGCCAACGATTGGTACGGTTTCAACGGGGGCAAATGGTACACGGCCGATGGATTCATGCACGGGTATGAACAACTCGAGGTGGGACAAGCACGCGGTGTGCCGTGGGCCCAATCGGGATTGCCGACGGCGGCCGATTTGCGTGACTACGACGATCAAGTCATGGACGCGGCTCGCGCGGCGGCTGACATGGCGATCGTGCTGCAAACCAAACATCCCGACGCACCCTATGTCGAATCGAAAGCATCGGTGCCGTTTCGTCGTCGCCGGATGACGCACGTCGCCCCGGGGTGGGAGGCGGCCCAGCTGCAGCCGCACCAACCGACCGCTCAATACAAAGATCATCGTCACGAGCGGATGGGGGATCTTGGTCGCGGCAAAGGTGTCCCGTCGATGGTCACGCGTTTGGACGCACGCGAGCACAACTATTCGTCGGCTCGGTTTGATCGTGGTTTGTTGCACGAATCGGCCAAGCACGTTCGAACGACCCTTTACAACCCCAAGTTAAAAGTGCTTGTGATGCGGGTGTTGAGCGAAGCCATCTTGGTTGGCGTCTTGCCCCCGCCGCCATGTCGCTTCGGTGTTGAACAAATTTGGCCGGCGATGCCGCAAGTCGACGAGGACAAGTCGAGTCGAGCGGAAAATCGCTACCTCGGCAATGGCACGCTTAGCTATTCCGCGGCGTGTGCCGAGCGTCATGGCCGCCGCGCCAACGATGTGATCCGGATTCGTCAACGCGACGCTAATCGATTGGCCGCGGCCGGTTTGCCAAGCGTCGCGGAATCGGTCGGCACCGCACAGAAAAGCGAGTCGAGCGATCAGCCGCAAACCGATAAATCGTAACCCCAACGAGGCTCCGATGCCCCAATCTGATTTAATTGACCTGCATGACATCACCCATGGCCATCGCGATGACATGAACCACGACGAGGTGATCACGCGTGCCGCGGTGATCGTGCCTAAGTCGTTGGACGAAGAAAACCGCAGCGTCAATTGTGTATTGACGACCGAAGATCCGGTACGCGTTTACGATTGGCGGTCGGGCAAAATCGTGCTCGAAACGTTGGTGGTCGCCGGATGTGAATTCGAGGACCAAACGCCGCTGCTTCGTGACCACCGACAATACGACGTCGAAGCGATCCTCGGAAGCGTCACCGAACATGCCGCCAAAAGCGACGAATTGGTCGGGTTGGTTACGTTTGGTGATGATCTGGACGACAAAGCCGAAGCGATTTGGCGTCGTGTCAAGCAAGGTCACTTGCGTCGCGTTTCGGTGGGATACGACTACACGGTCAACGATTACATCACGATCACTGCGGGCGAATCGCAAGTGATCGACGGGCGAACGTTCAAAGCACCCAAGGATTACGATTTGCGTGTTGTGCGTCGTTGGCGTTTGCGTGAAGTGTCGGTAGTGGTGATTCCGGCGGACAAACGCGCCCAAATGCGGAGCGACAGTGGCAAACAACGCGGGACACTCGCAAACGATTCGCAAAGCTCAATCACTGAACCGACCGAACGTCAAACCACGACACCCCGCAACGGATCTGACACAGTGAACGAATTGCTTCGCTTTCTCCGCTCTCATGGACTTTCCAGCGAAACCACGTTGGCGGACAATGCGGCCGCGTTTGCTTGGGCCAAGTCCAATCTCGACAAATCACACTTCAAGGCGTTGCACGATCTTGTCGCCAAACACTCGATCGATGGATTTGTCGAATCTGATTTTCCGATCCCGTCGCGGTCGACAACCACAACGCCGACGACCATTCCCCCAAACAACGACCCGAACAATGGCCCGTCGATCGAAGATGGCATCCGCCAGGAGCGTGAACGCCAAGCCGCGATCCGCAGTTTGGCCGACGAACATCCGCTCGTGCCCCAAGACGTTGTGCAACGTTGTCTCGACAACGGAACCTCGGTTGCCGACGCGTCGACCGAATTCTTGAAAGCACTCCGCAGCACGGGTGCCGACTCCGTTGCGCCGGTCCCCAGCGGTGCCCCCGGCGGCCACGTCCGCGGCGGTATCACGCTGCAATCGCTGCAAGCCGGGTTGTTGGCACGATGTGGCATCGAGCCTGACCATGTCGCGTTGCGTTCGCCAGCGGCCGAAGGTGTGTTCGGCAAACGAGGATTCGAACTTGGTTGGTTACGAGGTGCGGCTCGATCCGGTCAAGCACGCGACCAAGTCGAAGCGGCGTTCGATGCGGCACGCAATCAACAGCTGGCTGGCGGATCGTTCGTGCGATTCTGTGAAGCGTTGATCGAATTGAGCGGCGAACGAGCGTCATGGAATGATGACGACATTCTCGAACGAGCATTTTCCAACGGCAATTTTAGTGCATTGTTCGGATCGGTGGTGCACATGATGATGGTTGCCGGGTTTGCCGAGACCCCGTCGACGTACCAAGAGTTTTGCCGGCAAAAGGATGTTCCCGACTTCCGCCCCAACAAGGAAGCGTATGCCAACGGCGTTGGCCGCTTGAAAAAGCAAGGGATGAACGGCGGCAAAGCGGCGCTGTTGAACATCGACGATCCGACGGTTGCGCAAGTGGCGGCCGAGCGGTACGCGGGGATGTTGGTCGTCAGCGATCAGGTGATCATCAACGACTCGTTCGACGTGGTCGACACGTTGCCTCGCGAGATTGGAGTTTCCGCGCGTCAAATCCCCGGTGATTTGGCGTGGTCGTTGTTGCTCGGCAATCCGAACCTTTCCGATGGTAGCCCATTGTTCGTCGACGGCACCAACTACATCACCGATGGCGCGATGACCGAAGATGGGCTCAATTCCGCCAGCACGTTGCTAAAAAACAAGAAGATCGGCAACAAGCGGATCGTCGTCAGCGAAAGCACGTTGTTCCACGGCACGACGTTGTCGATGAAAGCCAAAAAGGTGATCACGTCAACGACGTCATCCGATGGCACCGATAACGTGATGAAAAACAGTTATCGACGCGTTGAAGACAATGTGATCGACCTTGGATGTGCGAATCCGGCGGACGAAGACAAAGAAATCGCTGGCAAGCCGAACACTTATTTCGTCAATGGTGAACCCAAACGCTCGATCGTGATGGCGTGGCGACGCGGCACCAATCGTGGTCCCGTCACACGTTCTGGCCGGTTGCCGGTGGGCGAGTTCGGCACCGCGTGGGACGTTCTTGTCGACGTCGGTGTTGCAGCCGCCACCCGGACCGGTATCGTGCGAGTCGATGTCGCCGAGGTGTAAACACAAGTCAACCTGTGAGAAAGGGGCGGCGGAGATCACGTTTATGTGGCTCCGCCGCCCCGCCTGCGTACCCATCTTTCCCGTTTGACGAGTGGCCCATGTCTGAATTAATCATCATCGCCGCCGCCCCCATCCGCTTGGACCGTGATGTCGCTGGCGGTGAAATGCTCGCGACCGTCGAAACCGATTTGACCGAGCGACAGCTAGCTGGCCTCGGGACTCGATCCGGTTTGAAGTTGGATTCGCGAGACGTCGACGGTGTTCGTGAGATCGATATTCTCGATGCGAACCAACGGCCGTTGGCGAGGATCACGACCGAGCATTCGCTGGCGACGTTGTTTGTAATGTTGCGACAAGGCCAAGCGGTGGTGAAGTCGGACTCGATCGAGGAATCCGACGACGACAATTCGCACGATGAAGGTCAATCGCCGAGCGATGATTTCGCCGCCGTTTTGAGAGCAGCCAAAGCGAGCAAGCGAACGATTGAGTTGCTTGCCGAAAATGGCGTGATCGGAATCGCCAAAGCCCAATTGTTCCTCGCCGAGCACGAGGGCAGTTTTGAATCGATCGACGGTATTGGCGAAAAGACCAACGAAGCGTTGCTCGAGGCGCTCGCCGAGATCAACGCGATTGCGACGTAGCACCGCGACCAACCATCGCCCCCTTTCCACGTTCACCCTCTGAATCACGAAGAATTCGCAAATGAACATCCGACACATTGATGGTCGCTATCCCTTCGCCGCCGAAGCCGCCTACGACCCCGGTGACGTGCTCGTTCGTCCCGACGGATCGCTAGCATTGTTTGACGGCATGCAAAGCTGTGCGATCGGCGATCGGATCGATCCGTTGCCGCTAAAGGCACCGATGACCGTCGATGTCGGGAAAAAAACGACCGACACATTTGCCAAAGCAGCCAACGTGTATTGGGATGCTACCAACGAAGAGGTGACGTCGACATCGACCGGCAACACATTGATCGGGACGTCGATCGAAGTGGCGGGATCGGGAACGACGAAATTGCACGTCGCGATCACGCTGTAAAAAGTCGCTTTCGTTTAAGCCGTTGTTGCTCAGCACCGAATCCGGTGCGGTTACGCAAGGATTGAATTCATGAGCTACTTTGCGAATCTCTTTCGCGGTCATATCGCTGCGGCTCATCAATCCTTTTTCGCGACGTCGGTCCAGATCACCGAGCCCGGCAGCTCGGCCGAGTCGACCTCCGCGGTCGTGCACAACACTCGCATCGTCACCCGATCGACTGCGACCGGTACGGTCACGGTCGCAACCCGTCGATGCCGATTCACGCAATTGGAATCGGTGCGAGACGACTCGGTCGTGACGATTGATTCGATACCGTGGATGATCGAGGAAATGCTTGCCACGGAGACGCCGGGAACCGAGGTCACGTTGGTGCGAACGCTGAAAAACGAAGTCGCTCGCGATCATTACCGACGATAGATTCCCAACGCGGGACGTGATGGAACGATTGGTGATCATCGCATCCATCGGATCATTGGTTTCGCGTCACTTACGGATTGCATCGTGCCACTCTTAAACGCCCTCGATCGTGCCCGCGACATGTTGGCGGCCACCGCGGTATGGCAAGAGATCGCGGATGCATCGCACATTTATTACGACGCGTTACCGCCGGCATCGCCGGGGCCCGACTACACCCGCACTCAGATCGAAAACCTGAGACCGCTGGCGATTCTGTGGCACGAAGTGAATGGCGGCTTTCGCCTGGCGGTTGCGACCGCCGATGCGTGCACACCGATCGCCAGCGGTCGAATGGTCATTCAAATCGAATTGAATGTGCCCGCCGAGCATGCCGACAATCCAACCGCCGTCGGCCGCTGGGTGATGGATTTGATCGGTCGGTTGATTCGCAGCTATGATACCAACTCGCCTGGGCTATGGGAATTGTCGAACAGGCCCGGCTATTTGCCGTTAGTGTCGATCGACGTGGACGCCTACATTCGCACATCGAAAAAAGAAGTCATCGCCCTCGGTGATGCGGTCGTGTTCGATCTGACGTTGACGTGGGGCCATCAGTGATGACCGCTCGTAGCATCGCCGCCACACGTGGCTATTTGGCCATCGGGATCCGCGATCGTGGACCGATCGAGCATGGATTGAAAAAGGCGTACAACGAAGCGTCCAAAAAGGCTTGGGCCGCGACGGCCATCTATTTCCACGAACATCTACGTGAAAGGCGGTTCACGCCCGAGCATGCCCAAGCGGCTGGCTACCATGCTCGAAAAGGTGAACAACTTGATCGTAATTCTAAAGCGTTTCACAAATCGTATTACGGTCGGAAGCTGAATAGCAAATTCGGCGGCGGCCGCGGTGTTGCCAATCCGTTGATGTGGACCGGCGACACGTTTCGCAAGATGAAGCAAGCGTCGATCACATCGACCAGCAAACGCGGCCGAGTCGCATACCGCGGCGGATCAAAATTCTCGTTCCGTCATCCTCGCAGCCGCATCCGCATGCACGACGAATTCCGTCGATTGCTCGCCTCCGAGATCCAAGAGCTCGCCCGCGTGTACGACACGCATCTCGATCGCCAGTGGGATCAATCCTAGCAAGTTACGGGGTCGGCCGAACGCGGGACACGGCACGCGTTGGAATTCAATTGGCACTTTCGCCATAACGCCACCGATCATCGAATCTTGGGAGATTCCGTCCATGGGTCTGCAATCCGCCTACACGTGCAAACTTGGCGACACTGTTCTCGCGGGGATCAGCACGCTCGACACGGCGACTAATCCCGAGGTGCAATCGGACGTCGGCATTGGATCACCGTTCCCACAATTCGCGGCGGTCGTTGGCGTTAAACCGCGTGTGCTTTTCCAATCGCGGGCGATCGCGTCGGTTTTAGCCGTCACCGGCACCACTGGTTCGGCGGCATTCAGCGATCTTTCGAAATTCGTCGCCTATTGGGCCGATCTTGTCGACGGGGTGATCTCGACGACGGGGACATCGTATTCGATGAATCGTGGTGTCTTGGTGCCCAGGCGATTGCAATGCAGCCATCGACAAGACGCGGTGCTCGATCTCGAAGCGGTATCGCATAGCGAAGATGGCGCGGCCGATCCGTTGACGGTGGCCACCGAAGCGACGTTGCCGGCGATCGTCCAAGACAATATCCGTCACACGCTCAAAAGTGCGACCATCGGTGGCATCGACCTGGGATGCATCACCGACGTATCGATCGACTTTGGCATCAATGTCGACACGCTCGGGTGTAAGAGCGACATTTTCGACAAGCACATCAGCAAGGATCAAGGCATCACGTCAGTGATCAACATCACCACGTTGGAATCGGGATTGCTTGCCGGATCCGGAAT
>NZ_ANOG01000749.1 GCF_000346295.1 Rhodopirellula maiorica SM1
CTACGAAAAAATGCTTCACAGCGTTAGCCAAAGCGGCTAATAAACCGAAAACATGAGGACCGTGGCTAGCGCCAGAGCGGCTAACAAACCGAAAATTTGAGAACCGTGGCTAGCGCCAAAGCGGCTAACATGCGGAACTGTTTGGGTGAGATCGCAATATTCACTTGGTTGCTCACTCGGTGCGAAACGAGGCTTGATTAGCGGGGTGCGGGGCTGATGCAGTAGAGGGCGTCGCCGCTGCGAATGAAGAAGTTGCCTTGCGATACCGCGATCGAGGCCATCGTTTTGCCCTTCAAGTTGTTCTTGGTGATCTGCTTGTATTGCGATCCGGGTTCCAGCACCGTGGTGATGCCTTCTTCGGAAGTGATATAGATCCGGCCATCAGCGAGCAGCGGCGACGCGGAGTAGTTGCCGCTCAAGCGTTCTTGCCAGACGATGTCGCCCGTTGCGGCTTCAAGGCAGTACAGGATGTTGTCGCGAGTGATCGTGTAGAGATACGGCTTGACGTACAGCGGCGATGGCAAGGCCGGGACGCCACGTGTCTGTTCCCAGGCGATGTGCGATTCGGTGACATCACCGCGG
>NZ_ANOG01000750.1 GCF_000346295.1 Rhodopirellula maiorica SM1
GCGGTCTTGGCTGTCACCGCCAGCGAGATCGAATCGTTCGAGACCGATAGCTATGAATTAGTGCTGACCGCCGCCCCCGACGATGGCTCCGGTTCGGGACGCGTCGAAGTCACCGTGACGCCGGAAATCACCAAGACCACTCGCACCGGTGGCGTTCGTACCGATGCGAAACAGGTCACGATTTACAACCTTGACGGTCTACCCACCGACCGAGTGCGTGTCGATCCAAGCAATCCCGATAACTTGATCGTTTCCTTTGATGAAACGAATTGGGACACTCCGATCCGCATCGGTGTGCGAGCGATCGATGACGCGAAAGTCGACGGTGGCGATACCAAGGTGTTCGCCGACGGTCCCAATACGCTCAGCGAGATCCTCGGACCCGTTGTCGTCGATGGCGCTGGTGGCGAAGGTTCGCTGGTCGGCATCGGTCCCCCAGAAAAATTCCCTTACGAAACCAACGTTAAACAGAAAACCGGCGACGTCGAGTCGGTCGTTGGCTTGGATGTCAATTTGCCGGTGCTGACGTCAGAGCAATTGACGCAGCTAGGATTGGCATCGGATCTTAGTAACGTCAGTGAACTGGTCGGCAAGACGATCGAAGTGGTCGCGACCTATCCGACGACGGACTGGTTGAATGTGTTCCCTGCGGCCACCACCGGCAGCCCGAATGATCCGGTCGTAGGCCAGTTCCGCTTGATCACCGCAGCAACGGTCGTTGGCGGAAAAGTCACACTCAGCCTGAACGAACGTTTTGGTATCGGCGGCGACACCGTAGGTACGATCACGCCTGGGGTGACGTCGGATGTCGAGGTGAAGCTCTCACGCGAACAACAATTGAAGCTGGGGATCGGTAGTGCAAGCGACTTGCTGGGCCGTTATTTGGAAGTCACCGACGCGGATGGCGTGAAAACCGGCGAAGGCGAGATTTTGAGTGCGGTCGACAACGGCAACGACGTGATCACGATCACTGTCGCAGCCGACTTTACCGCGATTGCCGCCGATATCGATGGGTTCTTTATCCGCTCGGATGACTTGATCCAGAGCTATGCGATCACATCGGAAAGTCTGAATTTCTTCGTCAACGAGTCCACCTCGGTCGACTACATGTTCATTCATGACGAAGACAGCCCGGCCGACAGCACCGGCTATCTGACCGATTCACGATTGTGGGGGCTGAATATGGGCCCAGACATCGCGATCGGTGGACGCATGCGTGCCGGCGGAATTACGTACGGGAACTTGGAAGTCTTGCAGGTCGATCTAGGTAGCGGCAACAACGACTTCAACGTGCTCGGGACTCATACCCGCACGGACGATCCCAGCACGGCGGCTGACGAGACCTATCAAACTTGGACATTCGTCAACTCCGGTGACGATGTCTTCTGGCCCGTGACCAATCGCAAAGGCGATGTCGTCAACGTCAATCTGAACGAGCTGGATGATGCCGTAATCCCCAGCGGGACCGTGACCAGCGGTGCGAATCCGTCGGCAACCGAGTTCGCAAAACTGGTTGATACGACGTCGCCGTTTGGCACCGACGACAGCATGATCGGTTTCAAGGTCACGATGACCAACGCCGCCGGTAGCGTGCAAACGCGGACGATCCTGGGCAATACCGTCGATACGCTTTGGTTGGACGGAGTGTGGAGCGAAATTCCGGTTGCCGGCGACAGCTACGCGATCATGAACCCAGCCGATGGTGCCTTCGCAGTCAACACTCAAGACGGTGATGATACGATCGACGCCAGCGGGTCGACGCTCGGCATCGTTGCCTTTGGTGGACTCGGCGATGACCAAATCATTGGCGGCAGCGGTGAAGATATCCTGTTCGGTGACCAAGGACGCGTCGACTTCTTTGGCGACGATGATGGCAACGGCAATCACCCGATCGTCACGCGGTTGGGAACGACGCTAGCGCCGATCAGCGGTACGGTGACCGGCGACTTCGGTAACGACTCGAACCTCGTCGATGGCAACGCGGCATTCCTCGTTTCCGATGGCTTCGATATCGGGTTAGCCGGACTGTACGTCGACATCAACAACGGCACCGGGTTCTTGCAGACCCCGCGATTGATTACCAGCAACGATGGCACTTCGCTGACGATCTCTCCGGACTTTACTGAGACGCTCGATGCCACCAGCGCCTATCGCATCTCGACCTATCCCGAGAACCAAACCGACGGCGTGGTTCGCCAAGCGAATTTGATCCTGACGGTCAACGATGCCGCCGGTGGCAACGATGTGATCAGCGGCGGGCTGGGGGACGACCAAATCTTTGGCGGTGCAGGCGACGATGATCTGTCCGGCCAACAAGGCGACGATATCCTGTTCGGCGATACGGGCGTGATTGATCGCGACCCGCTGACTCCCGTCACAGGCACCGCCGTGGCAAGTCTGGTCAAATCGGTTCGCACCAAATCGCCGTCAATCGGCGGCAGCGACATGATCTCGGGCGACGAAGATAACGACGTCATTTTCGCCGGTTTCGGTACGGATTACGTTAATTTTGATCGCACCGCGACGCCGCTAACCGGCGAAACCGGCAACGATTTGATCGTCGGCGACAACGGCAACGCCGACTTCGATGTGACGGCCGGTGTGTCGATCCTGGTGAAACTGGAAACGAACGAACCGACGCACGGTAGCGACGATTTCATCACGGCGGGCAGTGGCGAAAAGATTATCTTTGGCGGTGCTGGCAATGACACGCTGCTGGCTGGCGGCGACACGCTGCCCGATATCGTGATCGGCGATGAAGGCGTTGCGGTCTTTGATCCCACCACCGGCATTCGCACTCGTATTGAAACGACAACCCCGACGATCGGTGGCGATGACATCATCACGGCCGGTAACGCCTTCAATATCTTGCTGGGCGGTAGCGGTTCGGACCACATCACCGGTGGCGATTTGCAAGACGTCATTCTTGGCGATAACGGCAAAGTCGATTTCACCGCGTTTGATACCGACGCAACAACGCTGGACCAAATTATCACGATCGATCCTACCCTTGGCGATGTCGATACGATTTTCGGTGGCAGCGGCGATGACATCGTGATCGGCGGTACCGCAGGCGACGAGATCCATGGCGGCGATGGTTACGACATTCTGTTTGGCGATCATGCCGAAATCGATTACCGACGCCCCGTCGACCGAAATGTCGTCAGCCGCTTTATTACCGCAGCCGATGGTGGCGGTGATGACCAAATCGATGGCGATGCCGGCGACGACTTTATCTTTGGCGGACAAGCCAATGACACCATCAATGGTGGTACCGGGCAAGACGATATCATCGGCGGCCACAACGTGCCGTTTGGTGCCGATGGCGATGACATCATCGACGGTGGTGACGAAGCCGATGTGATTTTGGGTGACAACGGGATCATCACACGGACGCTGTTGAGTGTCGGATTGGGCACTTGGGAAAACTACCTCGCCCCGTTTGACTCGATCGTGATTCGTGAAGTCCAACCGTTTGACGATCGTGATCAGATCCAAGGCAACGATACGCTACGAGGCGGCGGCGGGATGGACATCCTTCGCGGCCAACGCGGGAACGACGAAATTCACGGCGGTGACGATGATGACGAGATCATCGGCGGTCTGGGAAGCGACACGATCTTTGGTGACGGCGGAAACGATTTCATCCTTGCCGACGCAGGCCAAATCCTTCGCGATTTTAATGACGATGGCACGCCGCAACTGAACAGTGACGGCACATGGCATCGTGACCTGTTGACCGAAGACATTGGTCGTATCACCGATATCATTCCAATTGATCCGACGGGGCTCGAGAATCCGCCCGCCGACTTGGCCGCTCGTTTGCTGGCCGCCGACCGTGTTGTGCTGTCGGGCGTCAATCTGTCGAACGGTTGGAAAAACACCGACGACCTGACTGGCCAATGGCAAACCGTCGCGATCCTGATCGATCTAGTCGATGCCGACGATGACATCGTCGACGGCGGCGATGGCAACGACATCGTGCTGGGCCAACGAGGCGACGATACGCTGCGGGGTGGCAATGACAACGACACGTTGATTGGCGATCACGGCATCAACACCGCGCCGATGGAAACGGATCTGCCGCAAATGATCGACTCGATCCGCTTGATCGGTGTCGATGCGACGGCAAACCAGTTGTCGGGACTCACCGTGGAATTGCCTGGGTTTGGTCAAGTGATTGTGCCCGAGATGGTCGCAGAACCAGGCGACTTGGTGGCTGAGCGTCCTCGATGGGACCGTTTGACCAATGTCAACAAACAACTTGCCGAGATCGCTGAACAAGACGATTTGAAGACCAGCGACGACCTGCTGCTCTCACCTGCGATCTCGATGACGCCGCACTTCATCGGTCACGCTGGTGCACTCGATGGCAACGATTCGCTGTACGGTGATGACGGTGCCGATTTGTTGTTCGGTGACAAGATGATCGTCAGCAGCGACCTGCAAACCGGACTGACTCCGATCAACGAAGCAATCGATCGAGCGACCGGCGCGGTCGCCGGTGTGATGTACGCGTTCGAAGGACTAACGCTAGACCAAAGCGTGGTGAATTTCGAAATCGATCATTTGGTCAACAACGAGCGGCGGATCGAAGTCGGCAACGACCGACTCGAGGGCGGTGAGGGCGACGACACGCTGGTCGGTGATAACGCCACCTACGCGCTGCCGATCACGCGAACGCTATCAGGCAGCGAATCGGTCGTCGTCAAATCGGCTGCTCTGCAGCAGCACTTGGCCGATCTCGAAACGATCGCCGATGACGCTTCGCAATTGGTTTCCACTGCTCATCTAGGCGTGGTCGATCGCATGCTTGCCGATGCGGCGGCCGCGCGTCCCTCGTTGCCTGCGGTCAGCGGGTTTGGCATCGATTTTGTCGAGCATCACGAAATCATCGTCGGCAACGACGTGATTCGTGGCGACGAGGGTAACGATACGATCGTCGGCGGCGATGCAAAAATCGTGGCTCCGTTGATCACCGGAACGACCGCCGATTTCCCGGACACGAAGATCGTCGAAGGACTGACGGCAGATGAAATCGAAGCCGTCGAAACGCAATTGTGGACCGAGGCTCGTGAGCAAGAACGTGAACTTGCCGAGCGACGTGGTTTGCGGCTCGTGAAGATTGACACTGAACTCGCTCGTCGCACTCCGGTTGACCGGATCGCTTACGTTCCGTCACTCGATCGTGACCTCGATAATGACGATATCCAAGGTGACGATGGAGCGGACTTGGTGATCGGTGACTATGGCGTCATCGCCGCTCCGTTGGTTTTGGGCGTACCGACGACCGCGACCGAGTTGCGTGATCTCGATGCTCATGTCGAAGTGGTCTTGGAACAGTATGCCAACGCGGATCGCGACGAAGTGCCACGTAGCTTTGATACTCATTTAGGCCGAGAACGTCACGCCGCGTCAACCACCGACGCGATGGCGCCGGAGTCGCGTCACAATGCCATCGATGGTCGCTGGGAAATCGGCGAAGACGACATTGATGGCAATCTCGGTGATGACACACTGCTGGGTGATAACGCTTCGGTTGTCGCGCCGTTTGTTGTCAACAACCCAGGTCAATCCGTGACCCTGCGACGCGCCGGTTACGTCGTCGCCTACGTCGATGATGCGATGGAAGCGTTTGTCGATAATCCCGAGCTGCAGCGAGTCAATATTTCAATCAGTGCCGATTCCATGACCGGCGGCGATGGTAACGATGTGCTGATGGGCAGTGCCGGCGACGACAATCTCAATGGCGAAGCAGGCGATGACGTCGTCCTTGGTGGCAACGGCAACGACAGCCTCCGGGGTGGTACCGGCAATAACGAGGTTCGTCGCGACGGCGGTGATTATCCACGACTTGATCTCAGCGATGCGATCGGGGTATTCGTTTCCTCGACTCAAACACCGACGACGACCCAGTTGTTGTTGGATGCGGCCAACGGAGCCGACAATTTGGCGGGCTGGGCCGTCGGCGGATCGGGTAGCGGAACCGATGGCGGCGATGGCGAACCCGATGCCCCGGCACCCCCGGTGGCTCGTACCGCATCGTTGACTGGAAAAACCGTTGCCGTCACGGGACAACCGTTGGTGCTTTCCGGAGCGATCACCGATCTGCCGACCGGTGCGACGCCGCGTTTATTGTGGGAAGTCAAAAACGCAGCGGGAGAAACTGTGGCGATTGGTAAGGGAGCCAGTTTTGAATTTCTGCCCGCAATCGCCGGAACGTACACCGCGACTCTGACTGCGACCGATAGCGAGAACGGGTTGGGCACGGCAACGGTTTCGCTCGATGTGCAAGACATTCGCATCGTTGCTGATCCCGATCATCCTGGGAAATCGATTTTGATCTTAGGTGGTAGCCAGCTGAATGATGACATCAAGCTGCAAGACGTTCGCCGCGAACCCAACTCGGTCGAAGTCCGGCACAGTCGTGGTGACGCGTGGACGAGAACCACGTACACCAACATCAGCCGCATCGACGTGTACGGTGGCGAAGGCAGCGATGACCTCTCGGCGGATCGCCAATTGACGATTCCCGTGCGACTGTTTGGCGGTGCCGGCGATGACAAGATCCGCGGTGGTGCCGCAGACGACTTCCTCGACGGCGGTGCCGGCGATGACCGGCTGTATGGTTTCGACGGCGACGATGTGCTCGTCGGTGGCTGGGGAGCCGATCGGCTCGATGGCGGCGATGGCAATGATCTGATGATCACCGAGTTCATGAGGGCTGAGGCTGGAAAGACCGATGCCGATGCGATCCTTGATCGCTGGTCGGGTACGAGTTTATCAGTGGCCGATCGAATGGCGACGTTGATCGGCGATTTGTCGGCAGCAATCGCCAGCGACGGAGCGACCGACAATTCCGATGGCGATTCCGGCCAAGACGCGTTCTTCACCGAGTTAACCGACGACCGCCGCGAGCGTCGCGGCGACAACGACTTGGTGACGCTGTTTTAATGTCGTTGATCGCTCTCT
>NZ_ANOG01000751.1 GCF_000346295.1 Rhodopirellula maiorica SM1
AACATAACAGTGGTAGTCGTCGATTTCGATCTGGGCGATCTAGCTGTGGAGCGAGTGCCAACGTAAGCATTGACGTCGTCGCAACGCAAGCAGGCCAATTAAACAACCTCGCGAGCGTTTCGTCCAACACTCTCGATTTGGCCCTCACCAACAACGACGCCAATGAAACGACTCGCGTCGATCCTCCGCATGCCGACTTGAGTCTTGCGATTAGCGGTGCGGTGGAAACCGTCACCGTCGGTGACGAACTGACCTATCAACTCTTGATAACCAACCGTGGTCCACGGTCCGCCACCGCAGTCGAACTAGCAAACACTCTTCCTTCTTCGGTCATTCTGGTGTCATCCTCGGAACTCTACAGTTTGGATGGCGATGTGATGCGCTGGGAACTTGGTGACATCGCAAGCGGAGCATCGAAGCAAGTCGCGATCACGATCGCCACGACCGAACCGGGGACGCTAAGCAACACGGCAACGGTCAACTCGGAATTGGTTGATCTGATCCAGGACAACAACACCGCGACCGCGACGTCGCTCGTGCTCGGTGAAGCTGCTGATAACAACGTGACCTTCATCAGTTTTTCTGGTAGTGGCGTGATCGCCGACATCCCGTTCGCAGACGAAGACATCTTGGCGTTCGATGCGTCGACGAACGAGTGGTCGATCTATTTCGACGGATCAAATGTCGGCCTGACTTCCTACGACATCAATGCCTTTCATATTCAATCCGATGGCAGCATCCTGCTTAGCTTCGATACTAATTCCCGCGTTGGCGACCTCGGTCTGGTCCGCGACTCGGACATTGTCGAATTCATCCCTTCGGATCACGGCGTCTTCACCGCAGGCCGTTTCGAGTGGTTCTTTGACGGATCTGATGTCGGCCTTAGTC
>NZ_ANOG01000752.1 GCF_000346295.1 Rhodopirellula maiorica SM1
GGTTCACTCGCTTCGGCAGCCGAGACCCCGAAGTCTTCGTCTTACCCCAATGTCATTGTCGTGATGGCCGACGATCTGGGGATCGGCGACGTTTCGCCGACCAATCCCGACTGCAAAATCAAAACCCCGCATCTGCAACAGATGGCGGACGAGGGGCTGACGTTTCTAGATGCTCACACACCCAGCAGCGTCTGTACGCCGACTCGTTATGGTTTGCTGACAGGACGCTACAACTGGCGTTCGCGACTTGCTCGTGGCGTGCTCAGCGGTACCAGCGAGCACTTGATTCCGGCCGATCGACCCACGCTTGGGCATTTGATGAAAGCGGCGGGCTATCACACCGCGATGATCGGCAAGTGGCATCTCGGTTGGGATTGGCACAAGGATGGCAAGCGGATTGATTTTACGAAGCCGGTCAAAAATGGTCCCGATATCAACGGGTTTGATCAGTACTATGGACATTGCGGATCGTTGGACATGCCGCCCTATGTATGGGTCGATACCGGTCGCGTGACGGCACAACCCGATCGCGAAGAAGGAGTCACGAAGAAGCAAGATCGGTATGGCTGGTACCGCAATGGACCGATTAGCCCCGATTTCAAGATCGATGACGTGCTGCCTCATCTGTTCGAAAAATCAATGACGTATGTCAAAGAGCGAACGGCTGATGACCAAAGCA
>NZ_ANOG01000753.1 GCF_000346295.1 Rhodopirellula maiorica SM1
ATACTTATCCAAGTTATTCGGAAGCGATTCGCCAAGCGACATTCGATTGGCTGTCAAGTGCGTCCAGTATTGCAATTCCACATTCAAATCACCCCAAACCATCGGCCAGAACGTGCGGTGATACCATGGCCCCATCAAGTCGAGGATGGGGCCATTCTCGCGCATCGCCGAACCCAGTTTGTACATCTGAATCCAATAGAACCCCTCCTTCTCGGGATCGTTGATCGTCAAAAAGCTAAGCGGATAGTATTCGTGCCACCACTCGCGATGAGAGGAAACGAAAGTCTCAGCCTTCCGCCGTTGCTGCGCATCGAGCAAATTCTTCTTCGCCCTTGCCAAGCTATCGTGCTCCGGAAAGCTGTGATGGATGCTTGCGATCAGCAACTGTTTGCCAGACGGATCGCCTGTGATCTGCCAGCCGGTGGTGGTTTCGCCGCGTCCGTCGTGTAGCGGTTGAAAACAAAACTGCATGCCGTCTTCTTCGCTTAACGTCGGTTCTGGAGGCAGCGGATAGGGGGCGGTTCGCATCTTGTCCCAGCTGTGGCCCTTAGGCCCTCCGCCGGCATCGAGCGTCTCTTTTACCGGCGCGATCGGCGTTTCTGGGTGCCAAGTGATTTTGATCGACTCACCGCCTTCGGCCCGCGTTTCAAAGGAAATCACATCGGTTTGGCTATGCGAAAACGCATGAATTCGGTAGCAACCGTCCGTTGTATTGATTTTCCCGGTCAGTTCGGCGTTCCATAATCCAAGTCGTAGATCAACTCCTGTGATCTCACCATTGGATTCCACATTGAAGTGTCCCAACGGCAGGCGGCTGCGATAGATCCACAAATTCGCGTCCTCTCCATTGGGCAGCCGATGGTCGTAGTAATCATGACGCCCGGCGTGGATCGAGATCACATTCTTGGCTTCGCCCACCGCTTGATAGAACAGGAATCCAACGTTGCCATTGC
>NZ_ANOG01000754.1 GCF_000346295.1 Rhodopirellula maiorica SM1
ACCGCCCCAAAATTTGTGGTCGAGCGAGTATTCGCCTGGGCCGGTGATGAACAGGGCGACGTAGGTGGTCAGATAGATTGCGGCCAGTTCCTTGACTTTCCATGGATCGGCCCCGTGCACGAGGAACAACGCGATCACCATCGTGAAGGCCAGCGGCAGCAGTGCCAAACGTGTGCCCAGCCCCAAGATCAATAGCAGCGAGCAACCGACCTCGGCGGCGATTGCCATGATCAAACTGAGCTGGCTGCCCATCCCGATCGGGTCGGGGAAGGCATCCGACATGGCGCTAAATCCCATCACCTTCTGAATGCCATGCACGAGCATGAATAGGCCGAACGCGACACGCAGTACAAGTAATCCGACGGAAATCTGTTTAGCAGACGCAAGTAGCATTGGAAAGATCCTAAGTGAGTGAAGGGAGCAGGGAAAAGTGTCTGCGCTGATCGTCGTTCAGCGCTAGTTGTGGAACAGCGAGTCAGAAGGTAGAAGCAATTTCCATTGCCACCTGGACCGCAGCGGTTTCGGTCGCAGCAACATCGTCAGGCCCCGCGAGAGTGGGCTCGACCACCACCGAATGGATATGCGTAAATCCGACAAATCCCAGTATCAACTCTAGGTACGTCTTCTGAAAATCCATCCCCTGGGTTTGCTCGCTGCCATAAGCGCCGCCACGAGCGTAGACAACCGCAACAGGTTTGCCAGTGACCAATCCGCTATAGCCGGTCTCGGGCGAAAAACTAAACGTCTGGCCTGGCTGAGCGATCACATCGATATAGTGTTTCAACTTGTAGGGAATTCCAAAATTCCACATCGGAAGACTGATTACATACTTGTCGGCCGATTTGAACTCGTCAATCACGTCGACGACGCTTTGCCATGCTTTGGCCTGACTCGCATCATGCCCTTGGCCATGTAGTACTTGGTATTTCGCGTCGATTGTGTCACCGTCGAATTCGGGAAGCTTCTTTTTCCAGAGGTCGATCGTCAGGATTTCATCATCGGGGTTGGCCGATTTGTAGGCGTCAAGAAAAGCATTGGCAACTCGAATCGATTTCGAGCGTGCTTTGCGGGGAGACGATTCGATGTAAAGCAGTTTGGACATGGTTTGCTCTGCAGGGGTGGAAAGTGTGAACGTTGGTTTTTCGAAGTCGACAAAGTTGCCAGCGAGTTAGGTTCGCTGGCGAAGTGGTGGTACGGTCGTGATCTCAACTCAGATCAAACAGGAGCACATCGCTTGATTGGTTCGCCGTGACGTGAAGCGATGTCGCTCGGCTCGACGCCACCGCGTCGCCCGCTGCGAGTGTGGTCCCATTGACGGTCACCTCGCCCGTGGCGACTTGTAACCATGCATGTCGGTTTCGCTCAAGCGTGTAGTCGAGACTTTCGCTCGCCTGCAATTTGCTGGCGAAAATCTTGGCGTCTTGGTAAATCCCCACCGCCGCACCGGAATCATCGGGCCCGGCAATCAAGCTCCACTGGTTCGTTTTCTGGTCGTCGGTAACCTTGTTCTCGCGGTAACGCGGATTCACGCCACGCATCGCGGGTCGGATCCAGATTTGCAGAAGATGATTCGCCTCGGTCGACGATGGGTTGTACTCACTATGGGTGATTCCCGTCCCGGCGGACATCATTTGAATGTCATCAGGGGTGATGATTGCTCCTTTGCCCATGCTGTCTCTGTGCTGTAGCGATCCGTCCAACACGTAAGAAATGATCTCCATGTTGCGGTGTGGATGCGTCGGAAAGCCGCGGCCGGCGGCGATTTTGTCATCGTTGATGACTCGCAGACTGCGAAATCCCATGTTTCGTTGATCGTAATAGCCACCGAACGAGAACGAATGGAAGCTTTTCAGCCACCCCAGATCGGTGTGCCCTCGCTCGGCTGCCTGGCGAACCAGCCAATCGGTGCTGATGGGCT
>NZ_ANOG01000755.1 GCF_000346295.1 Rhodopirellula maiorica SM1
AAAAACGGAGTTTCGATTTTTCTGTCGTGCAACCCACGTGCCCTTCCAATCTAAGAGCCTATCCGAAAACCGCGTTGCCGTTGCTCGACACCCCTCTGGGCGGTCGCAAGCTCGCGTAGGACCGGCATTGAAGGCCCGGAAGTACCGTCGTAGCCAAGTTTTCGGATAGGCACGAAGCGTTTGATCGTTACGACTCCGCGAAATCCGAACGATGGGCATCAAATAAAGCCATCCGCACTGCGTTTTCGCTTGCTTCGAAGCGTCCCAGCGACTAACAATCGCCACCATGCCCCCCGTCGATGCGGCAAAGCGTGCCAGATGAATCCTCTTAGCCAACCTTTCGTACTTAATCCGCTAAGCATAGAATTCGCATCTACGCCCCCTATTCCCCGTTTTCCCCGCTTGGCTGAGACTCCATTTCGTCAATGCCAAGCAAACCACGTGATGGAAATTCGCTAACGATGAGTGCTACCGCGACTGCTCAGCGCGTCTTCAACTTTTCCGCTGGTCCTGCTGCGATGCCCCTTTCGGTACTGCAGCAATTGCAAGAGGAAATGCTGTGTCTGCCCGGCGCAGGTTGCTCGCTGATGGAAATGAGCCACCGAGACCAAGCATTTGTCGATATTTTGCACGATGCCGAGAACAGTATCCGCTCGCTGCTGAACATCAGCGACGACTACGCGGTGCTGTTCCTGCAAGGAGGCGCGACGCTGCAATTTTCGATGATTCCTGCAAATCTGATCCGTGGCACCGAAAAAACGGCCCAGTACCTTGTCACCGGTTCTTGGGGCAAAAAAGCAATCGGCGAAGCCAAAAAGGAAGGCAATGCCGAAGTCATCTACGACGCCAAAGAATCCAATTACAACCACGTCCCCGCAGCGGACGATTTTCAAGTCCGCGATGATGCTGGGTATTTGTACTACTGCAGCAACGAAACCATCCAAGGGGTTCAGTTTCAATCCGAACCCGAGTGCCCCGCCGGAGTGCCGTTGGTCTGTGATGCGTCAAGCGATTTCCTGTCACGCCCATTGGATGTTAACAAGTACGGCGTCCTGTACGCCTGTGCTCAAAAGAACGCCGGGCCTGCCGGAGTGACCGTCGTCATTATCCGCCGCGACTTGGTCGACAGCGCCAAAACCGAGCTGCCAGGTTACTTGAACTACAAAAACCACGCCGAAGCCGATTCGGAATGGAACACTCCGCCGACGTTTGCCATTTACGCCCTGGGCAAAGTTGCACGATGGTTGTCCAACGACATCGGTGGTCTCGACGCAATGGCAAAACTGAACGAGCAAAAATCCCAACTGCTCTACGACGTGATCGATTCGCACAACGAATTCTACCAAGGTCACGCCGTTGATTGCTGTCGTTCGAAGATGAACGTCACGTTCAATTTGCCAAGCGACGAACTGTTGAAAAAATTCGTCAGCGAAGCCAAAACCCACGACTTGGCCAACTTGAAAGGCCACCGCAGCGTCGGTGGTATTCGAGCGAGCGTTTATAACGCGATGCCGATCGAAGGCGCCGAAACACTGGCTAAATTCATGATCGACTTTGCCAAAAAGAACGGCTAGTCGCGCGGCCAAAGTCGCTTCTAAAGTTCCCCACAATTTTATTCCCTTTCGCCCCACAACTCCTGCCATGCATCGCATTCTCGTCCTCGACAACATCGCACAAGAAGGTCTCGATATCCTCGAGGCTTCCCCGAACGTCGAATATGAAGTCCGCACCGGTCTTTCTGGTGAAGACCTACGAACCGCATTGAACGAGTTCGACGGGGCGATCCTTCGCAGCGGAGTCAAGATCACTCCGGAGTCGCTCGAAGGCAACACCCGGATGCGTGCGTTGGTACGTGCAGGTGTGGGAACCGACAACATCGACAAACCGGCGGCGACGCGGCGTGGCATCGTTGTCATGAACACTCCGGCCGGTAACACCGTCAGCACTGCGGAGCACGCTTTCGCACTGTTGTTGGCACTGAGCCGCAACATCCCCGCAGCCAACCAGAGTCTGGTCGAAGGACGCTGGGACCGCAAAAAGTATATGGGCACCCAGGTTGCCGGCAAAACGCTGGGGATCGTCGGGATGGGCCGCATCGGACGCGAAGTCGCCGCGCGAGCGATCGCGTTCGACATGAAAGTCATCGCGTTCGATCCGTTCTTGACCGACGAACAAGCTTCGGCAATCGGCGTGAAACGCGTTGCCACCGTCGATGACATGTTGCCGCAGATCGACTACCTGACCGTACACACACCGTTGACCCCGGAAACCAAGGGGCTGATCAGCCACGCCCAGCTCGACAAGGTC
>NZ_ANOG01000756.1 GCF_000346295.1 Rhodopirellula maiorica SM1
CATCTACTTTCGTAGCGGGACTCGCCAGAGTTCCTGGTTTTTCAACAGCAAAGATGGGAATTCTGGCGAATCCCACTACTTGAGCATCCCCCAATGGTTGCCAAAGTTGATGGCATTGGGCTCACGCCCGTGGCTACATCGTGTCGTCCCGTCGGGACTAACAACCGCCATGGATCGTGGCGATGGGCTGTAGCCATAGTCGGCAGTCTCTGGAGCATTTATGATGGAGCGGCGGTGCAGCTCGGCTAACATCCGGGCGTTGATATGGCGATGGCCCTATTGCGAAAGAATATCCTTGTGGCGGATCTAAACTTTAGATTGAAGTGTCCTTCGTGTGAGAAGGTATTAAGAGTTCCGCAAACAGTGCGTGGGAAAACCGTTCGTTGTCCCGCTTGTAAAACGGCGTTCCGCATTCCGGCCGCTTCAGCCAGCTCCCAATCAAAAAAAACGAGTCCGCAGTCGACGGTTCCGCCGGAAACGGTGCCGCAGCGACGTGTTGCAACCGCCGCCCCAGATCCCCCACAGTCTGCTGGATCGCCGATTCCAGCGACGATGCCACAGGCCACTGGGAAACAACAGCAAGGACCGCCCCCAACTCGTTCGAGCGATGATTTTGATTGGGACGACTTGTCGTTGCCATCAAACGCAGCGGCGAGCCTTCCCGCCGCACTGGACAACGACGATCTATTTGCCGATCTGCAGTTGCCTGCCACGGCGGCAACCTCGATCGTTCCCGCATCACAACATCCCGAGTCACAACCGGCGGCGTTTCCGTTGCCCGCATCCGCGGCAAATGTTGCCTCGAATCCATTCGCGGGTGCGAATGGGGCAGGCGGCAAACCGACTGCGAATATCGACTTAGGCAACGAGATTCAACGACAACTCGCCGAGCCGATCGCGATGCATCGCTCGAGCCTTGGCTATCGTGCCGGATTGGGACTGCTCAGTGTATTCATGATGGCGATGCCGCTGGCCTACGTCGCGTTGGTCGCCGCTTCGACATGGATGGTCTACCACTACACCTTCGATGTCTTCCCCGAGCTAGTGTCAGGTATGGGGGTTCGCGGCGGCCGCGTGATGATTTTTGTTTGGCTAGCGATGGTTTCACCCATTATCGCGGGAGTGACTGTGGTCATTTTCATGCTCAAACCAATCTTCTTTTCATTGGTCGGATTTGGCCCTAGCCGCACGCGAGCGGTGACGCGAGAGGGCGAACCGGTGTTGTTCGAGCTTGTCGATCATATCTGTGATGCGATCAAAGCCCCTCGTCCGAAACGCATCGAAGTGGACAGCAACGTCAATGCATCCGCATCCTA
>NZ_ANOG01000757.1 GCF_000346295.1 Rhodopirellula maiorica SM1
TGCAATTTTGCAGGTTTCTTTCATGATGTGCCGAGGGGGGTGCATCAACTCGTTCGGACGCAAGGATGCGGCATGCGTGACAGTAGAACAATCTCGAAGAATCGACGACGGACCCAAGCACGGGCCGCTCTCAGCTTGCTCGTAATCGCAGCAGGATCGTCCTTTATTGCTCCATCGATGGTGTTCGCCAGCGAACCGAATACCTTGGCACCTGCGGCAACGCGTTTCCAAATGCCACCATTGCCGCTGCCAACGATCCAGCAAACGGGGCACTACCAGCCAACGGGACACTACCCAGCGGCACAATCCAACACAGCCGCGAGACCCAACGTCCGCGCCAATCCCTTCTTTGACAGCAAAGAGGTGAGCCCATCCGATTCGGCGATCCAATTGGCCTCGGGTGACGATCAACCTGCCATTCGGCTCAAACCGATCGGGGCAGCGATTGGACTGCAACCGATTGGAAGTCCGAGAATCGTCCGCCCGTCGGGTTCGGCGATGACGATCGAAAAACCGCCCGCGACTGCCGTTCGCACCAATCCGCTGATCGGTTCGTCGCATCACGAAAACGAAGATCTCGTCGAAGCCGTGGTCATCCCGCCCGTGGATGTGCCAACCTCGTCGGATCCCGTTGTATCATCGGCCCCCGTCACGGCAGCCGCTGTCACGCCGGCCCCTGTTTCGGCGGCCCCTGCCACGACAGCACAGCCATCGATGGTGATCTCGATGGTGACCCCGCCGACGATCGACGCCGAGAATGCGTTCGAGCAGAACAAATCGGCCGAATCCGACGATGCGACTTTGCAACCCATCGAGTTTGCTGCGGTTCCCCACGGTGAGCCCGAAGCGACTGCCGAGCATGCCGACGTCGAACTGGTTTCGGATTCCGAGCCCGTCTTCTTCTCCTTTTCGGATGACAGCGAAGGATTGTCGGCGCCCAGTAATGTGCCAAGCCAGACAGATCACGATCCGATCACTGCGGATACCGTCGCACCCCAGTCGGTGGCAGCCGAGCCGATGGCAAGCGAGCCAGCGGTGAGTGGGCCAGCGGTGAGTGGGCCAGCGGTGAGTGGGCCAGCGATGAGTGAAACGGCAGCGAATGAGACAGCCAACAGCATCGCTTCGGAGCACACCGATTCCGAAAACCACGATGCGGTCGAGAGCGGCGTCGAAGCCAGCGAATCGAATCATCACGACGCCAGCGATGAGGAAATCGCGTTGGAATTGCCAGCTCCCGTGTCGATCGTGGATCCGGCGGAAGAGCGATTTCCTGCGGCGACACTGCAGCCGCTAAGCGATGTTGCAACTTCGCCTGCGGAGTTGATGGAACTGTCCGAGCGTGCCGCGATGCGCCCCCACGGTCCATCGATCAACGTAGCTCCTGAGATCAACCAACAAGCTCGCAAACCAGCGAAACGATATCGTCCGCCGGTTGCCGTTGAGTCGCCGCCACTTGGATACGAACGCATCGCCGAGCAATCGTCACCAGGCACTGTTCAACCGGTAAGCCCACTGATGTTAAAGGGATCGCGAAACACCACCTCCGGTCACGAGTTTGCGGGAAATGTCTCGCAGCCTGCCGGCAGTCCTATCCCGCTGTACATGACCCAAGCTCAGGTCCGTTCGCTGACCATTGGTGGTGAACTGCGACGGGTCAGCATTGAAGATCAAAACGTGTGCCGAGCCATTGCCTCGGGACACAATGAATTGAAGCTCATCGGAGCGGGACGAGGCGTGACGCGTCTGGTCGTTTGGGCAGATGGGACGCCCGATGCTCCGTCGAAGGTCCAACATTTTGATGTGCATGTTCAAGACGCAGTGGAAGCGACCGGCGACACGATCGGTGATAAAGCAGAACTGCTCAATCGAACGATTAGGAAATCGTTTCCTGATAGCCGCGTGCTAGTCAAAACCGAGGGTGACCATTTGGTCATTAGCGGATCATGCACAAGCGAGGAGACTGCAACGAAGATCCTTCGCATGGTTCGCAAGACTTGCTTGATTCCTGTGCATGACGAACTGAAGGTTCGCTAGTGTGCATTGCCCCTTACTTTCCCGTTATTCAAACCGGTCAATACCCAGCGGTGCACTCCAAGGCACTAAGAGTCTACGAGGTTCGATCATGAAGATCCATTCGATACTAAAACACTTCAGTAGCACAGCCGCCCGCAATTTAGCGGTCTGTGGACTGCTCGCCGGCACGCTGACCGCATCGGACGTCTACGCAGACCCGGGGTTGCGAAGCGTGTTTGATGGCCCTGCGGCATCGGGGACGGCCACGAAATCATTGGTCCACGGCGACCAATCGTTCCGTGTCGTGAACGCATCAGGGTATCAAAGCCGTGCGGAATCCAATTCGGTTGCGACCGTCGGGCATATGCCCGAATCGTCGGCCGCGGGAGCGGTTGTCCAAACCAGCTGCCATTCGTGTGGCACCAGCTGTGGTGGTGCTTGCGGATCAAGCTACGGTGGCGGCTATGGCGGTTACTCGGCGATGAATCTGAGTGGCGAGTACGGTGGCTGCGGCATCGCGTGCAAACCGTACTGGTACGTCCGCGGCGAAGCGGTCTACATGGAACTGAATTCAAGTGACCGTGCGACCTTCAGCCGTAACTTTGCCCTTGACGAATTCGATTTTGAATTTGCTCCGCGGATCACCGTCGGCTCGGTTCCCGATTGTGTTCATGGCTGGGAAGCGAGCTTTGTCGGTCCGCTGGAATGGGACATGGGAGCCAGCTTGACCAATGGCGCCGGTGGAATCGACACTCTGCTTGTACCGGGTGCCCCCATTGTTGATGCCGATCTGAGCACCTTCAATGACTCGGTGTTTCAAGCTCAAGCCTACCAAGCTGAATACTGGAGCATCGAAGCCAACAAGACGCTCATCGGCTGGGAAGTTGCCAAGATTCTCTTCGGAGCTCGCTACATCGACTATGACGAGCTGTACAACTACAACAGCCAAGATGCCGGAGGCAACCGCGGACTGCTGATCAGCGACGTCGAGAATTCGTTGTTCGGTCTGCAAGTGGGCATTGACCTGCTGTATCCTGTGTCTTGCCATGGCTCGGTTGACTTTCGTGGTCGTGCCGGCGGTTATCTGAACTTTGCCGAATCGGATACACGACTGTTCAACGCAGGAAGCACGGTGGTCGCCAATATCGACGAAGACACTGAGATTGCCGGTGTATTCGAACTCGGTACGGGTTACAGCTACGCTCTTGGCGAAATGCTGACACTGCGTGCCGGATTCGAAGTCTGGTACGTCACCGGTTTGGCCACCGCAGCGGATCAGATCAGCCCCGTGGTGACAACCAACTTTGGTCGCAGCATCCAAATGGACGACGACATCTTCATCACGGGTTTGACCGCGAGTGCCCAGTTCAAGTTCTAAGTCGTTGCTAGTTCGTTCCCAACACCGCTGGGAATAACACGACCGCAAACCGCAATGCTACGCTTCACCCTGTCCGGGTCGGCGTAGCATTTTGCGTTTCAGCCAACTCTGCACCGAGCGGCCTGGTTGTTCAGGCAGACGCGTCCCATTGGAAATCGTATTCTCGGTAATTTGGGTCCGAGCTTTACGAATTTCACGACCGCAGTGAGAACACATCACGGGCGGTTCGGTAACCGGGTGATTGCACTGCGGACAAAAGTATTCGATCGTCGGACGCATCGCCGCCTCGAATAATCCACCGACCTCCGACGCATGAAACCAAGCCGAATCATCCTTGCGGATCAGCGTGTCCGGTTTGACGTCGCCACTGCGAACCTTCTTCAACAGATCACTTGGCCGCAATGGACCAAGGTCTTCGGGCGCATTCAGCTGTTGGATATACCACTCGGCCACGCCAAGGTACCTCTTACCACGACAAAGTTACCACGACAAAATAACGACGACTCGAAACGCTTTCCGCTGAAGCTCTATTGTCGTTGATTGCTCCGAAGCGCCAATCCCGAGACGCTCTGCCGAGTGCCGCCCGGTGGCAGGCTTTCGAAATCACGCTCGGTTGCTCCGGTTTAAAACGCTTCTAAGATTGTATCGCGTTGGAATCAGCTGAGCGACAGCCCCTCTGAGAATCGCGGATGTCAGCACGGCTGTCCGATCGCCCCTGAGGGCCCTAGACGATTTTGCCGCGATTGGTTTATCTCGATCCCTTTCGTCTATCTCGATCCCTTCTGACTTTCTCGAGCCCTTTCGTCTTTCTCGAGCCCTTCCGTCTTTCTCGAGCCCTTGCGACACTGCCGCTTGGTTTCCGATACTATGGAATCAACTGCCCCACATCAATTTTGACTGACTTGACGCATGCGTTGCCCTTACTGCCACGTCGATAACGACCGAGTTCTTGAAACCCGAGCCGCCGAAGGGGGCTACATCGTGCGACGAAAACGGGTCTGTTCGTCTTGCCAGCGTCGCTTCTCAACTTTGGAAAAACTCGAACAATTAAACGTACGAGTCGTCAAAAGCGATCAAACGCGTGAACCTCTGGACCGCGAAAAAATTCGCCGAGGCATTGAACGGGCCTGTTCCAAACGCCCCATTCAAAGCTCAAAAATCGAGCAGGTCGTGCAGTCGATCGAAGCGGATATTTACGAGTCGTTCGATTCGGAAGTCACGGCGACCCAGATTGGTGACATTGTGCTGAAACATTTGGCATCGCTGGATCAAGTCGCGTTCATCCGCTTTGCCAGCGTTTATCGTGAATTTGATGGCGCCAATGATTTCATTCGCGCAATCTCGAATATCGGCGGCGCGACCCCCGATCCACCGCGCTGAGGTGAGCTGCCCGCGGTTCATTTTCGCCTTGCAGGCATCGGCCCCAAAAAAAAGTGGCATTGATCCAAAACCGCTCGACAAACTATTAGATAGTTTCAAATCCCGCTCCGAGTCGGTTCGATAATCCAGGCATGGGAACGTGGTCTCGATTCGAATTCGGCAAAATTACTTACACCCAGTCTGCTGACTGCTTCAGCACCCCCGCATGAATGCGGTCGGCAATGCAAGGACGCTATCAATGATTTCGAAATCAAGCTTTCGCTGGTGGATCATCAGCTCGATCGCAATTTGTTTACCAAGTGTTGGGTACGGCCAAGCAGGTACTCAGCGTGGTGCGACGCTAGGTGGACTGGCGGGCGCCGTTGCTGGCGGATTGATCGGAGACCACAATGGCGAAGCGGGTGCCGGTGCTGCGATCGGCGGTGTCGTCGGTGCCGTCACAGGTGGATTGCTTGGCAACGCTGCGGACAAAGAACGCCAATATCAGCAGCAACAACAGTACTACCAATCGCAACAACAATATTACCAAGCTCAACAAGCCAATACCGCGGCGACCCAATCTGCGGTTTCAATCGCAGACGTGGTTTCAATGAGCCGCAGCGGACTTAGCGACAGCGTGATTGCAAACCAAATCAACCAACGTGGCGTGCAACAAAAACTGCAAGTCGCCGACATCATCGCGCTGCACCAACAAGGCGTCAGCGAAGTCGTGATCTCCGCGATGCAGCATGCTCCGACCGGAATCCAACAATCCGCTCGCGCGGCCACACCGACGGTCGTCGCGCAACCTGTGGTTCGACAACCGATCATCGTCCAAGAACCGATCGTGGTGCCTGCTTATCGACCTCGCTATTACTATCACGACTACCATCACCACCACCGGCCACACCATCGTGGTGGAATCCACATTGGATTCTAATCAGACGCTTTGTTCAGCCGATGAGATTTACCCGGTGAACGGGCGATAGAAAGCGTAAGATTTTTCCAGCATCGCAAATTGCTCTCGGTAGCACTGCGAATCTGGAAACAAGCTCTTCATCCGCTCGCAGCTAAGCACTCGTGTCTCGCGAATCATGTCGTACCACTCGGGTAACTTTTTCTGCCAAGACCGGTGCAGACGGTTCCGCATCGCAGCGGGCAGTTTCCAGTAGAAGGGAACGCCCGTGTGTACTTCCAGTGGGAAGCGGTCACTCGGCGTTTGAATCCAGTGCGACGAAGCAAGTCGATGGACTTCGGCAGCAAATGCCGCTTGGCGTGGTTCGTCTCCGACATGCTCGATCACGGAATTGCTAAAGACAATATCAAACGACTGATCCTCGAATAATTCGCTGAGATCACAGGCGTCACCATCGATAAATTGGTATCGCGGATCAGCTTCGGCATCGGGGTCATTGAATCCTGGCAAATTAACGAGCGTGACTCGGTAGTCGTGTGGGATCAATTTCCAGACCAAGGGTGAGCCGCCCAAATCGAGGATATTGGCCTGCTCGGGCGGTTTCACACGATCTTGGAACGCCCTCATCCGTTTGGCCCGCCCCTTCAAAACGGGAGAGTTGTGGGTATAGGCCCATCCCGACAGATGTCGAAGCAGCGTCTGCATAAGCCGCAAACTCCAAGAGCGTTCAGAAAGACGCGGTGCATCAAAGCACCACGTTTCATATTCGAGGCCGTAGTCTATTTGCGGCCAAGATAGTCGTCAACTAAAGCGTCAATCTCACGCTGAGCGGTTTTGATGCTGTCGCGTTGTTCCGCGGAAACCGGAACTCGTCCGGGGCCCAGATCCCATCCGCGCGATCTTGCTCCGGCTCGAAAGCCTTCGGGAAATTCGCCCAAACCGATCATCGCGTCGAATAGTGGAAGCAGTTGATACTGTAGCCGCATCGCTTCGTCGATACTGCCGTCCTGCACCGCGCGGTGAATCGCGCGAGTCAACTCGGGCACGACACCGCTCGATGCATTGGTGCCTCCGTCGGCGC
>NZ_ANOG01000758.1 GCF_000346295.1 Rhodopirellula maiorica SM1
TTCCTTGCTGATCAAACAACTTCGCAAATTCGTTGCCGATGTAACCACTGCTGCCGAGGATTAATATCATGCCTTATTGCAACATCAGGGTATGCTGAGTGAGGGATCGCTGGACAATTCGTATCGATTCGTTCATGCATCTGCGTCTTTGAACCAAAGGCGTCCCGACACAGTTAGTTGCTTTTGCCGATCGCAAAGATTTCGAATCCAATCTTCGTCAGCTTTTGTCGATCCAAGATATTTCGTCCATCATAGACAAACGCGGGTTTTTGCATCGTGTCATAGATTCGCTCGTAATCGAGTTCGCGGAATTCATCCCATTCGGTTAGTACGGCGATTGCATGTGCATTATTTGCAGCGTCGTACGCGTCGTTGACGACCGTCACATTGGATTGGACAAGTTCGCGGTCGGTTTCCGAGATGGTTCCCGACAAGTCACTGAGTGCTGTCAACAGCTCGGAAACGATTGTCTCTTTCGACACTTTGGGATCATAAATGACCAAACGAGCACGTTCGCGAAGTAAATCGCGACAAACGTAGATTGCGGCGCTTTCACGCGTATCGTTGGTGTCTTTCTTAAACGCAAATCCCCAGATGGCAATTTTCTTGTCGCTAACGGTGTTAAACATCGTGCGGCAGATGCGTTCGGCAAAGCGGCGTTTTTGGTAGTCGTTCATGATCACGACTTGTTCCCAATAATCGGCAACTTCGCGAAGCCCGAAATGTTCGCACAGATAGACAAGATTCAAGATGTCCTTCTGAAAACAGCTGCCTCCGAAGCCCACGGACGCTTTCAGAAATTTGGGTCCAATTCGCGAGTCGGTACCAATCGCTCTAGAGACTTCGTCAATATCCGCTTCGGTTTCCTCGCACAACGCCGAGATCGCATTGATGCTGGACACACGTTGAGCCAAGAAGGCGTTGGCGGTCAACTTGGATAGCTCGCTGCTCCATAGATTTGTTGTCAAGATTTTTTCGCGAGCCACCCATTGTCCGTACACGTCCGCCAAGGCTTTCACCGCGGCTTGGGATTCACCACCAATCAGCACGCGGTCAGGGTCGAGTAAGTCTTCGATGGCGGTTCCTTCGGCGAGGAACTCGGGATTGCTCAAAACGTCAAACGTCGCACCGTTACTGGACGACGAAAGGATGCGTTTGACTGCTTCGGCGGTACGTACAGGAAGCGTCGATTTCTCGACAACGATTTTGTGCCCTTCAGAAACCTTGGCAATTTGGCGGGCGCATTTTTCAATGAATTCGAGGTTCGCGGCGCGACCTGCCCCCATGCCGAAATGTTTTGTCGGCGTGTTGACCGCGATAAAGATCATGTCGGCTTCGGCAATCGCTTGATCGACATTGGTGGAAAACGTCAGATTGCGGCCGCGGGCTTCGCGAACGACTTCGTAGAGCCCTGGTTCGTAGACAGGCAACTCATCCGAGTTCCATGCGTCGATACGGCTTTGGTTCAAATCGACGACATGAACCGAAATTTCAGGACACTGTTTGGCGATCATCGCCATCGTTGGACCGCCGACGTAACCAGCGCCAATGCAACAAATCTTCATAGGACTTTAACGAGCGTGTGAGGGGGTGAGTTGAGTGGTAAAAGCAGAGGGAATCGGTCAAAGAACGAGGGGGGAACGCGGAAGCATCGGCGGTCGTTAGTTTAGCGATACGCGTTGTGACTGTGTTGGTGTGGTAGACGATTGCGGGCGGGTGAATGTCCCATTCGTAAAACCTGGGCCTAAGTGTGTTATGAGCACCGAACGTCTTTTATGCACTGGGGTTGCCCGGAGTCGTCTCCGTAAGAAATGACTTGTTTTTCGTCAGCAGTTGCTCTCGATCGTGCTCGACCATTTCCTTGGCAAGTTGTGGAAGTGTGACGTTGGCCTTCCAGTTTAATTGTCGGAACGCCTTGGATGGGTCCCCAATTAGTCGTTGGACTTCCGAGGGACGCATAAACGCTTTGTCTTGACGCACGTACGGTCGCCAATCCAGGTCGACTGCATCGAACGCGGCTGCTAAAAAGTCTTCGACAGTGTTGTGAGTGCCCGTCGCAAGGATGAAGTCATCGGATGTTTCCTGCTGTAGCATTAGCCACATGCCTTGGACATAGTCGGGAGCGTAACCCCAATCCCGCACGGTATCGAGGGAACCGAGGACCAATTCATCTTGCAAGCCCATCGAGATCGCTGCGGCGGCACGCGTGATTTTTCGTGTGACAAACGACTCACCGCGTCGTGGTGATTCGTGGTTGTAGCAAATAGCATTACAAGCAAACAAACCAAACGACTCGCGGTACAGTGTCACCATTTGCGTAGCAAAGGCTTTGGCGACGCCGTAGGGTGTCACAGGCCGCATGGCTGTCATTTCATTTTGCGGAGACTCCAGCGGTCGCCCAAAGATTTCGCTACTGCTGATATGCGCAAAGCGGGGACGTTTATCAAGATCACGCAGGATCTCCAACAGTTTCAATGTCCCCATAGCTGTGAATTGGCACGTCGTCTCGGGGATCTCGAAACTGGCGCCGACGTGACTTTGGCCTGCGAGGTGATAGACTTCGTCCGGCGCCGTGCGTATTAAGATTCGACGAATCGTGGTCGTATCGTCGAGATCCGCGTAATGCAAAAATAGACGTTGATTGTAAATCGATGGATCATGAAAGAGATGGTCCAATCGAGTCCGCTGGGTGGTGCTGCTGCGTCGCACCAAACCGTGAACGGTATATCCCTGCTCGAGTAGCCACTCGGTTAAGTAGGAGCCGTCTTGACCGGTGATCCCCGTGATCAGTGCTGACTTCATCCTATCAACTCCAATTGGCAATCCTCGAGTTTGACGCTGACACCCTGCTCCATAAAGCGAACACAGACGAGAAGCCGCGTTTCCTGTTCGCGACGTAGGATCGTTCCTTCGTAACCGGCAAACGAACCGCTGCGAATGCGTACGTTTTGTCCCGGCTCGAGACGACTTTCGATCGTCATGGGAACGCCGAGGTCGATCAGACTGTTGATCTGTCTCAAATCCGCGACGAGATCGTCAACCTCGGTGATTTCAGTTGCTTTCTGAACGCACCCGCTGCAGATGGCTTGATAGCGAGCTTCGTCGTTCTCACCACACACAAATATGTAATTGCTAAACAGCGGAACATATGAGGTTCGCATGCGACCGGCGGGAGACCGTTTACGCTGAGGAATAAGCGGCCCGTAGTGCCAAACTTCATGCTTTTGCAGATGCCGCATCAATTGCTTTTCTTGACGCGATTTGGTGTACATCAACCACCAATACATGGATTCTGCGGACGGGTGGCTTAGCAGATCCTCGGGAAAACAATCGGGTTCTTCAGGTAAGATCGGCATCGATGGCTAAGTAAGGAGGAATCGGCAGGAAATATGCTTTCCGCCTTCGCAATCAATCAACGTTGGCCACAACCAGCATGGGAAATATGAGACAGACATGCAAGATGATCCATCTTGGGGCCAGCGGCAACCGCAGGTTCGAAAACTCAACCCTAACTTTTCGCAGCAGCAGCGGTGTTT
>NZ_ANOG01000759.1 GCF_000346295.1 Rhodopirellula maiorica SM1
AGCTCGAAGCCAAGGCGATCGCGTCGCTGAATCATCCCAATATTGTCTTGGCGTACGACATCGATAACGAAGGCGATGTGCACTACATCGTGATGGAATACGTCGATGGCATCGATTTGCTGATGTTGGTCAAACGCGATGGCCCGCTCGACTTTTCGACCGCCGCGGATTTGATAGCGCAAGCCGCACGAGGACTCGACCACGCTCATGACAAAGGCGTAGTGCATCGCGATGTCAAACCCGCCAATTTGTTATTGGATCTCAACGGCAATGTGCGATTGTTGGATATGGGATTGGCATTGGTCGCATCGGGTGACGAGGAATCGTTAACGGTAGCCAACAACGAAAACGTATTAGGAACCGCTGATTACTTGGCGCCCGAACAAGCGCTGAACAGTCATACCGTGGATCATCGCGCGGACATCTACGGGCTTGGGTGCACATTTTATTATCTGCTAACCGGTCAGCCGCCGTTTAACGACGGTACGTTGGCTCAGCGGATTGCCAAGCACCAAACCGAGATGCCTAAATCGATTCGCCAATTGCGTGCGGATTGCCCCGGCGAATTGGAAGGGATCTGCGTCAAGATGATCCAAAAAGATCCTCGCTATCGCTACCAGCATGCCGGAGAAGTCGCCGACGTGCTCGAGCGATTTGTCGCTCGGGTCCCTCGAGGAGCCAAAGTGACCTCGGGCTTGGGCGATGCTCCGATGCCAGATGAAGAGTTGGGCTCGTCGATCAATTTTGATGACTCGCAGATTTCAAAAAATCAAAACGACACGATCTCGAACAAATCCGGCGATACGATATCCAGTAGCCGAGCGTCGTTGCTACTGAATGAAGGGATCAGCAGTAGTGACAGTGGCCGTTTGGTCAACGTGCGTCCGCGTCCCGATTTGGTGGACGGAAGTTTTATCGATCTGCAAGCCGAGTCGGGTTATCGGCCGAGCAGCGGGATCTCGTATCAACAGTCCGAAGAGAGCTTAGGGTCGGGCCGTTTTCCTCGCGCAACCTCGGGGCGTTCGAGTGTGCACGTCGGTGCGGATTCGGACATTTACAATAGTTCGGCGAGCCAGATCGGAAGTAGCAGCGGTCGCGGCGGCAATGCGACGCGGCGACGAAATGAAAAGTCGGTCGACCCATTATTGCTAGGAGCATTGGCGTTTGCATTGTTTGTCGTCGCCATTGCCATCGGATTTTACTTGGCCCGCATGACTTCGGGGTAAGCGAAGTGCACCGCCCCAAATTTCTGCGGTCTTCTCTCGCCGTCTGGCGATCGTTACAGCAAACCGATATGGTTGACGACGCTCTTACCGTGTGATGTGTCTCACGGAAATCCCTTGGCATACTGCAGTAGAGTTTCAACAACGTGACTGTGATTCTCGATCGGCCGTATCAGTTTGTTCCGCCATGCCGTAACAATCTGTGGCCCGCGTTCATTCAGCAATTTCGGATCGTCGACCGCTATTTGCGCAAAAAAGAAGGAGTCGTTTCCTACGAATGTCGCAACCTCGATGTCTTTCGTGAATCGCTTGATCGCGGTGATGGAATTCTGCTGGCCCCGAACCATTGTCGTTATGCCGATCCGCTTGTGTTGGGCTGGCCCGCTCGGCACGCTAAAACGCCCGTTTATGCGATGGCGTCGTGGCATTTGTTCAACGACGGTTGGCTTGATGCGTTTGCGATTCGGCGAATGGGGGCATTCAGCATCTTTCGCGAAGGTTCCGATCGGAAGGCGTTGGATACTGCGATTCAGATTCTGACCGAAGCCGAACGTCCCTTGATTGTCTTTCCCGAGGGGACCACCAATCGCACCAATGACGTGCTCAAGCCGCTGCTTGATGGAGTGACGTTTATGGCAAGGGCTGCCGCGCGCCGTCGCGAGAAACAATTTGGCAGTAAAGTGGTGATGCATCCGATCGCGATCAAATACCTCTGTAAACATAAGATCGATTCATGGGCTCACCAACAATTGTCGGTGATCGAATCGCATCTTGGTTGGACCCCGTCGCTTGGCGGTTCGATACTCACTCGCACAATACGGGTTGCCGAGGCATTGTTGGCATTACGCGAGGTTCAGCACTTGGGCAGCACGTGTGCAGGAAATCTATCGGAGCGTCGCGACCGGCTGATCCAACATCTGTTGTCCGCCACCGAATCGCGGCTAAAGATGTCCGCGGGGAATGAGGACCTGAGGACTCGAGTTCGCGCGATCCGCACGAAAGTTTCGTCGATTTGGTTTTCGGAAAATCCAGACGAGCAGGAGAAGGTGCGATTGAAAAATGACATCGCGGCCGCGGATCTTGCTCAAGAACTAGTCTCATACCCCAATTGCTATCTCGAGTCCGACGACGTTACCGATGCTCGCATCGTGGAAACGATCCAGCGGATGCAGGAATCATTGTGGGGCAAAGCCGATGTGGGGATCGAACTGCATGCCGTGATCGAATTTGATGCTGCGATTCCGGTGCCAGCGGCCAAGGCGCCGCGAGGGGTAGAGGATCCTTTGCTCGTCGAGCTCCGTGAGCGTTTGACCGCGATGATCGCTCGCTTGTCGAAAGAAGCACGGCCGCTGGAGGCTGAATCGACCACGTAATTGTAAAACGTAGGGGATAATTCGAGACCGGCAAAAACATCATTCGTTCGACGCGGTCGACGGACCTGGGGTGCAATCGTACATTGCCTAAAAATCGTCTCGCTACTGCGAGTTGCCCTTACGCCGTGTGTGTCTCATGGCCGATTTGCCGTTTGAGGGCTAGAGCCATTCGACTCGCTTCTTGTTAAGGAAACTAACATGATCATTGGGGTACCCACCGAAGTTAAGTCCGACGAATATCGTGTGGCATTATTGCCGGTGGGAGTCGAAGAGTTGATTGCTCGCGGACATCAAGTGTTGATCCAATCGGCCGCTGGCGTTGGGTCCGGCGTGACCGACGAAGACTATTTGCAATGTGGCGCCGAGCTGTGCCAAACGGCCGACGAGGTATTCGAGCGAGCCGATATGATCATCAAGGTCAAAGAGCCCCAACCGGACGAGTACGCCAAGGTGCGGCCGGGGCAAATCTTGTTTACTTATTTTCATTTTGCTGCCAGCCGAGATTTGACCGATGGCATGTTGGCATCGGGATCAACCTGTATCGCCTACGAAACCTTGCGTGACGAACAGGGGCGTCTGCCGCTGTTGACCCCAATGAGTGAAGTGGCGGGTCGGATGAGTATCCAAGAAGGCGCCAAGTATCTTGAAAAACCACAGATGGGCCGCGGCATTTTGCTTAGCGGTGTTCCAGGTGTTGCACCGGCACATATCACCATCCTGGGCGGCGGGGTGGTCGGAGCCAACGCCGCAAAAATCGCAGCCGGTTTCGGCGCCGATGTGGCAATCTTGGATGTCAATCTCGACCGCCTTCGCTACCTCGATGACGTGATGCCCGCCAACGTTGATTGTTTGTACAGCGACCGACACACTATTCTCGAACAACTCACGCGTGCCGATCTGGTGATCGGGGCGGTGCTGATTCCCGGCGCCAAAGCACCTCGATTGGTGCGCGCCGAAGATTTGAAGCGAATGAAGCCAGGCAGCGTGGTGATCGACGTCGCGGTGGACCAAGGCGGATGCATCGAAACGACTCGCCCCACCACACACCGTGATCCGACTTATATTATCGACGATGTGGTGCATTACTGTGTCGCGAACATGCCGGGTGCCGTGGGGCGTACAAGCACATTTGCTCTGTGCAACGCGACGCTTCCGTGGGTGATTCGCATTGCCGGTGGTGGGTTGATGGAATCGGTCAAAGCCTCTGCACCGCTGCGATCGGCTGTAAATATTTATCAAGGCAAGGTGGTCCATCAACCTGTCGCCGATGCGTTTGGGTTGCCTTGTGAAACACTTTAGCCTCTGATCCCGAGGAACACTTCGCAGGAGGGATGGCATGGCTAGCGTCGACGACATCAAGCGTCATTGGCAACTCGATCCGCAACTCGACTTTCTTAATCACGGTTCGTTTGGCGCGGTGCCCACCGTCGTGCTGCAGGCTCAACAAGCGTTTCGGGACGAACTAGAAAGTGATCCGATTCGCTTTTTGGCTCCGGAACGTGAATTGGAAGCCAAACTCGATCACGTTCGTCGCGTCCTTGCCGATATTGTCGGGGCTGATGATCGCGACGTGGCGTTTGTGCTCAATGCAACCGACGGCGTGAACGCTGTCCTCCGCTCGTTCCCGTTTGTCTCGGGTGACGAGATCGTGGTCACGAACCATGGTTACAACGCATGCATCAACGCAGCTAAATTCGCTGCCGAACGTGCGGGTGCGGTGGTGCGAGTGGCGGAGGTGCCCTTTCCAATTCGTGATCCTAGCCAAGTCGTCGATGCGATCGAGCAGTCACTAAACGATCGAACGCGGCTGATCATGATCGACCACATCACTAGCCCAACCGGTTTGGTCTTTCCCGTGCAGATGGTTGCGGAACTGGCAAAACGCCGCGGGGTCCGCGTGTTGGTCGATGGGGCGCATGGGCCCGGGATGGTTCCACTAGATCTTCGTAATTTGGGGGTGGACTACTACACGGCCAATCATCACAAGTGGTTGTGTGCACCCAAAGTATCCGGGTTTTTGTGGGTGCATCCCCAGTGGCAGAGCGAAGTGCGGCCGACAATCATCAGCCATGCGGCAAACCGACCACGTCCGAATCGATCACGGTTTCTGGCGGAATTTGATTGGAAAGGAACGTTTGATCCCACGCCGCTGTTGGCATTACCGAAAGCGATCGAGTTTTTAAGTTCGTTTTATCCAGACGGACTAGATGAATGGATGCAAGTCAATCGAAATCTCGCGATCGACTGCATATCGATTGTTGACTCGTGGTTTGGGAATCGACATCGCGACGCCACCCGAGATGATCGGCAGCCTT
>NZ_ANOG01000760.1 GCF_000346295.1 Rhodopirellula maiorica SM1
TTGGGTTAGTGATTTGATCCTTTGCCTGGTAAGTGCTTGGAATCGCGACTTGCTCGATTCGATCTCGATACCTGGTTCGATACAGTTCGGGATCATTTGCCCGCATCTCCATTGTTTCGGTTCCCGCGTCATGAGGCAGGTTCAACGCAATGGACAAACAAAAGGGCTTCCCCTCTGGTCGGCGTTTCAGGAAAGCAGCGGAGCCGGCAATATAATCCGTTTGTGAATCAAGGAAACTTTGCGCGCCTTCGTCGACGATTTCGATTTGAGTGTCGGCTTTGGCGTGGCGAAAAATTTCGTGAAGCCCCTTGGGATAGAAAGTCAGGTGTTTATGTCCCGCGTACCAGAAGTCAAAACCTTCCTCAATGACTCCGGATTCGTATCCGAACTGACCAATCGGAACGTGGTTCTTACCGACGTATCCCGTGTAATAGCCCGCTTGCCGAAGACGCATGGGGTAGCTGGTTTCCCAGGCTTCTTTTTTCATGGAGGTGCCAGAGTTGAAATTGACACCGTGCTTCCTTTCGTATTGCCCCAGGAAGTAACAGGCACGGCTAGGAGTGCAGATCGCGCTCGTCACGGTCGCGTTGGCGAATAGCGTTCCATCGGCAGCAAGCCGATCCAGATTTGGCGTCTGGTGAAAGGTGTTGCCGGTGCATCCGAGCGTGTCGTATCGCTGGTCGTCGGTCAGGATGAAGATCAGATTGGGACGCGCCGCTGAAGTGAAATCTACTGCAACCGCAACCGTCCAGATAAAGAGGGTCCAGGCGGTCGCACATCGTACAGATTTAGTATTTATCATTCGCTTTCTTGTCGCTTAATCAGGTTTTCTGTTTTCAAGTGATCTTCTATGCAGTATCCAACCGAGCGTATCGCGGTTTCCGAATACCAATCGTGCGAACACGGGGCCATTTCTTGTAAGTGTCTTCAATCAGGGATCATAGTTTGAATTGACACGACAACTGCGATTAAGCACGCGATCGCTACAACTTCGGTTCGATCATGGCTTCCTGCTATCCGCCGTTGGGAAGTTGATTCTCCCAGGGCCAGTCGGCATCTTTCACGCTCTTGTGCCGGTAATACCTGAAATAGTCGACGTCGAAGGACATGTCGTCCATCGAGTGCTTCACCGTTCCCTCCTCAATGCTTGGAATCAGGTAGCGGGACACAACGTTTCCGAGCAACCAGAAGCATGGCTGAGCTGATTTTCTGCCGATCGTCTCGATCGTGTACTTGCTCTCAGGTGTCACCGAGTCGTCCTTGACGAAGGTCACATGCCGGTCACTGAAGGATTCCCAATTGCCATCATCCCAACGCCAAAGCTTGAGATGTTCCGGCGTATACTCCAGACCCACGATTTGCCATCGATCGTCATGAATGGGAACCTCGTCCTTCACGATGGCCTTTTCCAATCCGGGGCCCTTTGTGACAACTTTGCGTTTGACGCCTTTGCTGTCCACCAGTCGCGCCGGTGCATCACAGCTCCAACCACCACTCTGGGTTTCCCACTCCATAAAATCGATTTCCAGCCAAAATGGGCTGTTCGTCGAACGGCGTTTCACACCTTCCGTATTATCCAGAATGCCGGACCAGACGGATGGGTGCCAAATCGTCTTCTTCTTGCGGACTTCGGGCGAGTCCAACCCGCGATATCGGAATCGCACGACATAAAATCCGAAATAGCCCGTGGCTCTTGAAACGATGCCCGCCGTTTTTGGGACTCCGTCGGGTGCCGTCCCCTTGAACGACACATATCTGGCCACGGACTCCGGATTCGACGCATCCGACTCCATCACAACCAGACTTTCGTCATCGACGTTGTCCGTCAAGCTTGGCCCACCCGTGTTTCGCCTCCCCCATTTTTTTGTATCCAGCCTGCCGTCATTGAACTCGTCAGAAATACTCGGGTCGACTTGCGGTGCATATTGATCGCGAATCTCTGTCGGCAGACCGGTCGCCTCCTGTCCGATAGCGGATGTTGAAAATGCTAGTAGCAATAGGGGAAGGGTGTACTTTGGAAACATGAAAGATCGCCTCTTGAGTTCGAGTGAGGATCGCGTGAACATTTTTGGTAGTGGACGAGGTTACGAGTCCCGTGCATTAGGACTCGTAACCTCGTCCACTACGTCAGTTGTTGTTCACCCGACGGTAATTTACTTAACGGGAATCTGAACATTGAACGAGTGGATTACGTTTGCCTCGTCGATTGTGTCTGCGGCGCAAACCAGTGCGACCGGCTTGCCGTTGTCGATGAACAGTTGCGGTCGTTCCAGGTGTTTCAACTTTTGGATCGTTCCGTCTTGCCATTTGATTTGCAATGTTGAAACCAATGGTTTTTTCGCCAACTGCCAGTCAAATCCGTCGACGGAATCAAACATCACCAGTGCCTGACCTGCGTCGGTAAATGCTCCGTGCATGTCTTTGACGATGGCCCTGTACTTCCCGTCCTGGAACCAAATGAATGGATCTTCGGCGGGAAAATCATGTCCTTTCGCTTGAAAGACAGGTTGGTCATGCTTCTCGAACGGCCCTGTCGGACTATCCGATGTCGCCACGCAATGGACAACCGGCCCGCCCCACACACCCGGATTCTTTTTGCCGACCGCCTTGTACACCATCAAAAAGCCACCATTGGGCCGGCGGGCGACCGATGGATTGCTGACCATCAAAGCGTCCAGTGAATCCGGTTCAGGCGACACATCGATCAATGGTTTCTCAGTTCGCTGCCAGGGTCCGTCAGGTGAATCGGCAACGGCAACTCCGATCCGTTGCAGATTGCGATGGGTGGAATTCAGTTGTTGATCTCCAGGGCCACCGACGACTGCTCCGTCGCCGGTGTTACCCATGTAGTACAAGTAGTACTTGTCGTCAAACTTGTGGACGGTTGGATTGTGAGTGCAAAGGCCGTCCCAGTATTCGGCACCTCGCGGCGGTAGCGCGACGTCCCGATGTTCGAACGGACCGAAGGGAGTTTTCGAAATCGCATGAGCGATCTCGGAATGAGTGACCCAGGCCCAGCCAAGTCGTTTCTCCCAGCGTGAATAGAACAGGTGGTACAGCCCGTCGTCACCTTTGACCAACGATCCGCCCCAAATGCTCATCGTGTCGCTGGAGAACTTTGCCGTTTGCGGAACTTCGCCAAGGCGTAAATTGAATTCCGTGTTAATGTCCTGCGCGATGCACGAAATTTGCATCGAAAACACCAACGTCATCAACCATGGAACTTTCGCGGTGATCATAGCGATTTTCTTTTGATGGTACTTCACGAGTTTTAGTGGCAAAGTGAAATTGAAAGGGTGGCTGGGGCTTGGGGATGCCGAAAGGATAGAAAACGAAATCGGCTACTTCACAAGTTCCGCGTCCGCACCGAACACTTGCACGCGGAAGACACTGACGGGAAGTCCTGCCGCCGATCCCTCCAGCTCAATCCTGAGCTTAACCGACTGGATCGGTTCAACTCGAAAGTCACAGATTGTTTGGTGATTGTTTTTGCGCTCAGCGAGCACACGATTGGATTCGTCGAGAATGCGAACCGTCGACGCACAGAACGGGATCTCTGATTCAGGGTGTCCCATCAAGACTGACTCGAGTGCATGGTCAAAGTCGGTATCGAGTGCAACGATGACCCGTTCGATTTGTTTGGGTTCATCCCAGCAAAGTTCGATCCAGGGGGATGAATCGTCGGCATCGGCCACCCATGCGTTGGCCGAAGACGTGGGGCGCTGAGGACCAAAGCTGACGTTTTTCGGTTCGAATGCGTTCAATGGCGGATCGAACTTCATCGCCAGATTCTTGCCATCGGGTCTTCTTTCGGGCAACCAAAACTCGAACGTATCAATGCCGATCCCCTCGGGCGGCTGCTGAATCGATCTCTTGCTGACCTTTTTGTTGCCGCTTTGGCTGAGCGATAGCACGCCCGTCAGACGCTGGTTGCTGAGTTTCAACGTGACATCCGGATTCGGCATGAAGCAAACCATCACGTAGCGGTCGGAATCAAGCTCCACCTCAAAGTCGATCTCGGTCCACTCGGTCGGATCATGGGTAGCCACCGGTACCGTTGCCTCGGCCAACAACACGTCGGGAGTAAAACTCTCAGCGCGACTACACGTGCGAAGTTCGACCCGCAAATCGGCCTCGGCTTTCGACAACGCCTGGAAACCGATTTTTGGAATCTTACCCGCGCTAACGGGAATCAACATCGCTCGGGCGCTTTCCAGCGTCACCGTCTCGGTCGAGGGAGCCAATTCGTCGAGACGCAGCACCGTGCTGGCGGTGACCTTCGCAGAGGCCGCGAGGTCGTCTTCGTCAACGATATCGACATGTGGAATATGGTGACCGGTTCGCAGCAAATCGCGTTGCAGCCGCCGAATGTGTTTTGCATCGATCAGTTCGTGCGGCAGTACGTTCAGCTTTCGGCAATGCGCCGCCGCCATCCCCACAGCTTGCCCGTTGTGAGCACAAGTCGCCATCACGCGAGTGGAACCGAACGCGACATGACTGGCGCTGATGATCCGGCCAGCAAGAAACAAGTTACCGATGTTGCGGCTATACATCGAGCGATAAGGAATTTGGTAGACGCCTTTGCTGTGCCACTGAGTACAACCGGAAAGTTCCGAAAACACGCCATCGGCCGGATGCAGGTCGACGGCCCAACCACCGAAGCTGACGGCGTCATCGTGCAAACGCTGCTCGATGACGTCCTGCTGGATCATCATGGTGTCACCCTCGAATCGACGACTTTCGCGTTTCCCTGGAATTTGCCCTACCCATTCCAAGGTCAGCGTCTCGGCTTCGGGGAATTCGCCGGAATTTTTGATGTGGTTCCACACCCCGTAGACGACTTTCCAAAGTTCCCACTTGATTTCTTCGGTCTGGTGGATGGTGTCCATGCGACCGCCATACTCGATCCACCACAGTTGGCAACCATGCTGGCGGGCATTGAAGCTCCGCCAGCGAGGGATTTGAGTGATATCGTCCAACGCATAACTGGGCGGAACGGACCGAACCGGCTTGCCAGTGTCTTTGGTGTAGAAATACAGCGAGTGTCCAAGCAGTTCGCCGTATTCCTTTTCCGGCGCAAACCCTTCGCCAAACTCATCTTTCGACTCGGCACCCATACGAAACGCCGCACCCGCCATGAACCCAATGATGCCGTCGCCTGAGGCATCACAGAATAGCGGTGCGTGAACTTCATACATCGTGCTGTTTTGGCTGCAGAAAGCACGAATCGATTCGATCGTGTCCGCGTCCTTCTTGGTCACCTCGAATGCGGCCGTGTTCAATAGCAACGTTACCTTCGGTTCCTCGACGACCTTTTCCAGCAAGATCGTGTCGAGGATGAGTGGGTTGCCTTCGGGATTACGGTACAAATTCTCGATCAGAATTTCATCGATCACGCCACCTTCGCGGGCCCAACGATTGTTGTTGCCCATGTGCGAGGTCGCACCCAGGATCCACAACCGCACTTCGCTCGATGCGTTGCCGCCGAGCACTGGACGATCCTGAATCAGGACGACTTCGATACCAGCTCGGGCCGCCGTAATCGCCGCGCACACGCCAGCCAAACCGCCACCGACGATGACCAAATCGGTGTTGAGCTGCCGCGTTAAGAGCGATCGATTCGATTGAGGTTCAGCAATCTTCATGTCGGAAATTTCGATAGATTAACGGTGCGATGGTTGTTTCCGATACGACATCACAAGGATTAGCGTTGCCAGGGCAATGAGGGTGACGCCAAACACTCCCAGCGTGGTCAGTGCATCGCCGTTTTCCGGGTGCAACATCAGCGAGAACATTAAGAGCCCGCACAGAACTAATGCCCAGCCGACAATGATCGCTGGCAACCGACTCGACTCGACCACCACCGTCTGCAACGTTGCCTGTTCTTTTGCGGTGATGCGTTCATGCCCGGCCGCAACCCCGCGAGAGGTGATTTGCATGATGGTCAAGATTAACACCGGAACGACCACGCCAGTGAAGGTGTTGACGGTACTGGTGTTCGCTTGCGTCCACTGGGCCAATGGAGTCAATGCGGCCACCGACGATAGAAATCCATCGGGCCCCAACCCAAACCTCACGATGGTGCCCAATAGCAATGAAACACCTGCGGTCACCCAGACCGCACGGGCCGTGATGCTGCGGCTAAACAGCGACCAGACCGTCGGTGCGAACAGAGCCACGACCACCATCTCGGTGATGCTAACGATTACCTTTTCGGCACCTCCGAGTGACTGATACGCCAAAGCGATCGCGATCAGCAAGCCGCCCAAAAGCAGCGTAATGAATCGCCCGACCCAAACGAGCTTGCCGTCGTCGGTGTCATCGATTTTGGCTAGCGGTCGATAGATGTCGTGGGTCATCACGCCGGAGAAAACATTCAACTGCGAACTCACCATGCTGGCGGTTGCCGAAAACATCGCCGCGATCATCAATCCCACCATGCCGACCGGCAGCACACTTTGGCAGGCATCGATGTACGCGGTTTCGCTCAACAACAACACCATGCTTTCGTCGGCCCCAGCGGGAATCGGAGAAGCGACTCGCCAAATCAGCGGCGGCAGCAACCACAAAATCGGACTGCCAAGATACAAAAACCCAAACAGATAGGTACTCTTTCGCGCGGCCCGCGCATCGGGGACACAAATGAACCGTTGGACAAACGCCCATTCAGCGCCGATCATGAAAAAGTGAACGGCGCACCATCCCATCAAAAAGAAGACCGTGTAACTGCCCGAGATCGGACTGAGCAATGTACCATCGGTGAGCACCTCGCCCGCTTTGACATGCAGCGAAGGCGACGCGCCAGCCCCTTGCAAAAATGCGCTCAGTCCGCCGACTTTCGCAAGCGCCAGCGGGATAACAAACAGAACGGCCAGGTTCAAGATGATGAACTGCAACACGTCAGTCATCAGCACCGCCCATAGCCCGCCGATCATCGTGTAGATCACGACAATGCTGCTGAAGATCACGATCCCATAAAACAGCGACAGATTCCCGGTCGCGGGATCACGAAGCGGATTGCCTTCGGCCAGCGGCATCAGGCTGACCAAAATCCGGCCCAATGCGTACAACGCACCCGCCGTGGTGATCATCTTAAATACGGTCATGAACCACGTATAGAAATGCAACACGCCGTTGCCGAAACGCAGTTGGATGTACTCGGCCGGCGTCTGAACACCGATCTGTTTCCAACGACCGGCGACGAAATAGCCGACCAACATGGCTGCTACGCCGTACATCAAGTTAATCAGCACGGCCACGACACCCTGCCGATACGCAATTCCGCCCCAGACTACGAAAGTGTTCGCGGAGAACATCGTCATGAACGCACTCAATCCGCTGGTCCACCATGGCGACTGACCACCGGCTGCAAACATGTCGGCACTGCTTTTGTTCTTCAGCGCAAACATCGACCCCACGCCGAAGATTCCAGCCAGGTAAAGCAGCAGAACGAGGTAATCAACTTGGCTCACAGATTGGCAACTCGGCGGTCAACGCCGATGATCCTTCGATGGGAGTAGGACGACAGTTTTGGTCCTATCGTAAGGCAACACGCGTTGCCGGCAAGTCCTATATGCGATATTTTTCTTTGCGATTGCGACACCCACGTCAAATGAAAAGGCATCATGGCGAAGACACGATTGAAACGAAAGAACGATCCACCGCAAGTTGCGATTCTCGTGGACACGTCGACCGGTTGGGGGCAACGTTTGATTCGCGGAGTCACCAGCTACGCAAGACAGCATGGCCCGTGGCATCTATGGGTCGAGCCGAAAGGACGCGACGAAGCGATGCAATTGCCGCCGGATTGGAATGGCGATGGTGTGATTGCGCGAGTGGGCTCTGCGAGGCTGGCGACCGATCTGCAATCGCTGAACACTTCGGTCGTCAATGTTTGTGGGATCAAGATGCCCGAAAGCGATGCTTTCCCACGTGTGACCACGGATTACGCGACTGTTGCCGCGCTGGCGACCGAGTATTTTCGCTCACGCGGCTTTCGTCGTTTCGCCTACGTCGGGCCCACGCGGCATTCCTACGTTCGCCGACATGTCGATGCGTTTCGCGGGGCACTGGCCCAATTCGATGCCGAGTTAAGCGTCTTCAATTTTGCCCACGAATCGTTGGCGAGTAAGCGATGGAAAACTCAAGAACAAAAACTGGGGCAGTGGCTCAAGGAGATCGCTAAACCCGTCGCCGTGTTTTCGTGGGGGACGACCGCATCGGCGCGGTTGCTGAAAGTATGTCGGCTACACAATGTCTTGGTGCCAGACGAAGTATCGGTGCTCGCTGGCGACGACGATGATCTGATTTGTGAGGCGACGGTTCCGTCGATGTCCGCTGTGCTGATCTCGTCCGAACAAATCGGATTTCGCGCCGCGGCCCGGCTGGATCGATTGATGAAGGGAATGAATGACGATGGGAGTGATGTGTTGATTGATCCGATTGAAGTCGTTACTCGAGGGTCGACCGACGCGCTGGCGATCGAAGACTTCGAATTGGCTCGAGCGGTCCGATACATGCGTGAACGAGCTTTTGGCGAGTTGACCGTCGCGGAGGTCGCCGACCATGTGCCGATGACTCGGCGAAACTTGGAACGTAAGTTTCGTGAAATGATTGGACGCACACCGCTACAGGAAATCCATCGGCTGCGGATCGCACGCGTGAAGGAATTGCTGTCGACCAGCGACTTGGCCATGCCCGCCGTTGCGGCGGCATCAGGATTTGGCACGCCGGAGTACATGACGCAGATGTTCAAGTCCATTGTCGGTCAAACGCCGCTCCGCTACCGATCAATGACGCGAGCCCGCTAAATCCGGTTCAGCGAACAGGGTCTTGGAGGCCGATGCAACCAAATGCAATGCGTACTAAGACGATCCAGCAAAAATTTCTCGGGCCCGACGACTTCGCCGACGAGAGCTCCGTCGCGCTCGTGTACCCGCCCTGGCGTTAGTTGAATCCGTTGTCTTCCTGCTGCATCAGCGTTTGTACGATTTGATCAAAGTCGCTCGCCTTCAACGTCATCGGTCGATTGCATTGGCCGCAGAAGAGACGCCCCAGCAAATTCACTCGGTAAGGATTCTTCGCAGGCTTGCGTTCTTTCGTTTTCGCTTTACGCGTGTTTCGTGATGACAAGTGAGCTTGAACTGCGTCAAAGAGATCAGAATTCGCGATGGCTTTATGTTCACCCGGAAGCCAACCGTCCGGCGAGCGAACCTGGCCGGTGTAGGTCGCGTTTTTTAGCAGCTTCACAATTCGGCGAGGTGTCCAGGTGCCTGCCTCACCATTTTGATCGAGCCAGTTTTTTTCGTTGGCAAACTTAGCAAGTACGCTTGGGCGCACACCTCTTGCGGCTCGAGCAAAGAACTCGCGAACAACCATCGCTTGGCTGCGATGAACAACAAGCTGCTTCGTTTCGGGATCAGACTGATAGCCAAATGGAACCCGGCCTGCGACTCGCTTGCCTTGACGTTTCAATGCTGCTCGCATGTCAGCAGTCCGTTCGCGAGTTAAATCCTGTTGGAACTCACTAGCCGCTGCGACGATGTTGGTCATCAGTCGACTAACTGGAGTATCGCTGTAACTAGGATCATTCGACGACGACAAGTTCAACAGACGTTGGCCT
>NZ_ANOG01000761.1 GCF_000346295.1 Rhodopirellula maiorica SM1
TCACTAAATCAACAAGCCGCTAGCCCCGGTTGAATGTCGGAACCGTGGCTAGCGCCAAAGCGGCTAACAGGAGTTCCCCAATGATTCCTGCCTACCTGCTTACATTGGCACAGCGGATGCTGTGGACCGCCAACGTTTCAATTCAACTCAATTCAGTCGGAGACTACCATTGATCGGTTTTAATCGAAATTCACTTTTAGCGAGTGCGTGCTTGTGGGGTATCGCAAGCCCGATGATTTCGGCAACGCTTCATGCACAACAAACGGTTTCGGCAGCGACGTCTGCTGTTTCGGGGATCGACAAGTCGCTGTTTAGCGAGAGTGTTTCGCCTGGCGAGAACTTTTACAAATATGCCAATCAGAAGTGGTTGGAAACGACACAGATTCCGGGTGACAAATCGGACTATGGCATCTTCACGATTTTGAATGATCAGACTCGCGAGCAAGTTCGTGAATTGATCGAAGCGTCGGCGGCAAAAAAGAGTCGCAAGGGATCGGCGGCACAAAAGATTGGCGACTTGTATCGCAGCGTGACGGACATGCAATCGCGGAACGAAGCAGGGATTTCGCCGATTGAACCTTTGGTCGCCACGATCGATGCGGCGACATCCAAAGCCGATCTTGCCAAGGTGCTCGGCACACTGTCGCGAAATGGCGTTTACGGTCCGTTTGCCACATTTGTTGGCGTGGACGCAAAAAAGAGTGATCAGTACACCGTGTACGTCACCCAGGCGGGATTGACGTTACCGGATCGCGATTATTATCTCGAAGACGTACCACGTTACGTCGAGCTTCGCGAGCAATTGAAGGTCTATATTCGCGATTTGCTAAGCCAGTTTGGTTCGGTAAGTGATGCCGATGTCGAAAGCGTCTACAAAATTGAACATGCAATCGCCCAGTCGCAGTGGTCGAAGACCGAGAATCGCGATCCCGACAAAACCTACAACGCCACGACCGCTACGGAGTTAGCGAAGCAATTTGGTCGTTTCAATTGGGAGGCTTATGCCAAGGCAACCGGGCTTCAGGACCAAGACAAGTACGTCGTCCGGCAACCGAGTTACATTGACGCGTTCGCAACCCAGTTTGCGGATACTGATTTGTCCGCATGGAAAGCGTACTTGCGGTTTCATGTGCTCGACGCCTACGCATCGGAATTGACCGAATCGCTTGAACAGCGTCACTTTGATTTTCATAGCACCGCGATCAGCGGGATCACCGAACAAGAACCGTTATGGAAACGAGCGGTCAACACGACCAGCGGTGTGTTGGGCGAACTTGTGGGCCAAGTTTATGTGGAGCGGCATTTCAAGCCCGAAGCAAAGGAACGAATGAACGAATTGGTTGAAAACTTGAAACAAGCTTTCGCGAAACGGATTCAGACGCGCGATTGGATGAGTGAAGGGACCAAGAAACAAGCGATCGAAAAGCTGGGATTGTTCACGACCAAGATCGGCTATCCGGACGAGTGGAAAGACTATTCCAAGCTGAGTATTGATCCTGATTCGTTGGCATCCAACATCATCGCATCGGCAAATTTCGAGCATCAGCGAGATTTGCAAAAATTAGGTGGTCCGATTGATCGCAACGAGTGGCACATGACGCCACAAACGATCAACGCCTATTACAACCCGACGATGAACGAGATCGTATTCCCGGCGGCAATTTTGCAGCCACCGTTTTTCAATATGGCTGCCGACGATGCCGTCAACTACGGTGCGATTGGCGCCGTGATCGGGCATGAATTGAGCCACGGATTTGACGACAAGGGCAGCAAATACGATGGTCATGGCAATCTGCGAATGTGGTGGACTCCGAGTGATCGCGAAGAGTTTGAACGCCGCGCTGCAATCCTTTCGAAACAGTACAGCGACTTTGAACCGGTCGAAGGCAACTTTGTCAACGGTGACTTGACGCTTGGTGAAAACATTGGTGATCTGGGCGGCTTGAGTCTGGCGTACGAGGCCTACCAAATTTCGCTTGACGGCAAAGAGGCACCTGTGATCGATGGGTTGACCGGGGACCAGCGGTTCTTTCTGGGGTGGTCGCAAATTTGGCGACGATTGTACCGCGAACAAGAGTTGTTGAAGCGATTGATAACCGATCCCCACAGCCCCAGTGAGTATCGCGTTAACGGCATCGTTCGCAATATGGATGCTTGGTACAAGGCGTTTGACGTCAAGCCAAATGACCCGTTGTACTTGCCGCCGGACGAACGTGTCCGCATCTGGTAATTTCGATTTGGCATGGATGTCATCTGAATCAATCAAGGTAACGAAAGTTGCGATGACTTTCGTATGGCGGTCGCGGCGGTGACTTGGTTTTCGATCCGCGCGCGACGCCTTCGTGGGGATCGCTTTTCTGTTGAGCGAATTATTGGCTGTTGTCTGGCGTATCGCGAATCCACGCCCCCCTCTCTCCGCCGCTCAGCCTTGCCCCGCCGACCGAGCTGTGGCTGCTCGGGTGCGTCCTTCTTTTCGTGGTCAATTTCGCTAGGACGATCGTTGCATCCGCTAGGACCGGAACAATGCATTGTGGTTCCGCGCGAGGAGCACGTTGGGTTGCGTCGGCAAATTTTCTCTATCCGGAAGCTTCTGGCGTAATTTGTACGGTTTGGGCGACCTGTGCCCTAATCGTGGTCTATGTTTTCGTGGGTCATTCGATCGTGAGAGTGCCGCGTCCCCCCCATGGGCATGTTAGGGGGTGGTGAGCGGTTCACGTAACGTGATGACTCGCGCAGCGTGCTTCGTATCTGAGCCTTGTTTTGGAAACAGGGATGGCAGTCGAAGTCGAATAAAACATTGTCTGAGCATTCACCGGGGAACTTCCAGTCATGCGATCTGGTACACAAACAGCCAAACCTGAAGTCAATCGTCAACATCAGTTCGAAGAGATCAAGCGTCGCATTCACGGGAAATTGGTCGACAAGCTAGACCTGTCACGTGTGGGCGAATTGAAGGGCGAAACGCTGACTCGTGAAATTCGCCTGGTGGTCGAGCATCTCTGTGATGCCGAAGACACACTGCTGAACCGCCAGGAACGCGACCGTATCATTGACGAAGTGCTCGATGAAGTGCTCGGACTTGGGCCGCTCGAGTTGATTTTGAAAGACCCCAAGGTCAGCGATATTCTGATCAATGGTCCCAAGAACATTTACGTTGAAAAAGGCGGCCGGATGCAAAAGACGGACGTCGAGTTCCGTGACGGCAAGCATCTGCTGCAGATCATCGACCGGATCGTCAGCAAAGTGGGACGCCGTGTCGACGAAACCTGTCCGATGGTGGACGCTCGTTTGGAAGACGGTTCACGTGTGAATGCGATCATTCCTCCGCTTGCACTCGATGGAGCCGCGGTTTCGATTCGTCGTTTCGGTAGTAACCCGCTGAAGCTCGAAGACTTGTTGAATTACAAGGCCTTCACACCTGAGATGGTGATGTTGTTAGAAGGCTGTATCAAGGCGCGTTTGAACATGATCATTGCCGGGGTACCGGTTCTGGTAAAACGACGTTGCTGAACACACTTTCCTCATTCATTGGTCACGATGACCGTATCGTCACGATCGAAGACGCGGCGGAATTGCAGCTGCAACAAGACCACGTGGTGCGATTGGAAACGCGTCCGCCGAATATCGAAGGCACCGGTGCGGTGACCGCAACCGATTTGGTCAAAAATGCACTGCGTATGCGTCCCGAACGAATCATCATCGGCGAATGTCGTGGTGGTGAGACGTTGGACATGTTGCAAGCGATGAACACCGGTCACGATGGATCGTTAACAACGATTCACGCCAATACGCCTCGTGACGCGATCGCTCGTTTGGAAACGCTGGTCATGATGGCGGGTTTTGATTTGCCCGTCAAAGCGATTCGCCAACAAATTTCGGGTGCGGTCGACGTTTTGATTCAAGCTAACCGTTTGCAGGGCGGTCCACGTCGGGTGACGGCGATCACCGAAGTGGTTGGTATGGAACAAGACACGATCGTATTGCAAGACATTTATCGCTATGTGCAAAAGGGCGTTGACGAAGACGGCAAGGCATTCGGTCACTTTGAGTGCACCGGAGTCCGGCCATCGTTTATGGACAAATTGGAATCATCCGGGGTGCGTTTGCCCGCCAGTGCATTCCGCGAACGCGTGATCATGCCGGCCTAAGTCCGGGATACCGTCCACTTTAAGCGTGTCGGTCGCAGGTCGATTCCTCGTCGACATGCATGGTTACAAAAACACAAAGTAAACCGAGCCATCAAGTGCCCGCCGCGTTGACGCGAACAGCGGGTCACGCCTGAACCACTTCCTCGAGAATTAAAGCTTTCCTGTCATGAGCGGAATCGTCATCGTTGTCGCCGTGGGTGTCTTTGTTGCGTCCATCGTCGCATTTGCCATCAACGTCCTGATGCCAAACTCGGACTCGACGTCTGCAGAAGACCGATTGGCTGCAATGGCTTCGCGTCGTGGGGCGACGAACAACCCGGAATCGGATTTCAAGTCGCTGTTGCTCAATGGCGGCGAGAACTCAACCAATCCATTAGCCAAGTTCTTGGAAGAAGTACCGGGGCTGAACGACTATCTCGAGCAGGCCGACATCAGCATGAATGCGATGCAGTTTGCCACGATTTGTTTGGCTGCGGTCGGAGGCGGTATTGCCGTCACCGTGGTCTCTCCTCTGCCGGTTTTGTTGGCGCCGATCGTGGGGTTGGCTTTCGTGACACTACCAGTTGGTTGGTTGATTTTTAAACGCAAGCGGCGGTTAAACAAATTTGGTAACCAGATGCCTGAGGCACTCGAGTTGCTAGGCCGATCGCTTCGCGCAGGGCACTCGTTGAACGCAGGTTTCGACTTGGTTGCCAAGCAGATGGAAGCACCCTTGTCGGTTGAGTTTGGTCGGGCGTTTGAAGAACAAAATTTTGGGATTCCACTCGAAGAAGCAATCGAGGGGATGGCGGCTCGTGTTCCCAATATGGACCTTCGCTTCTTTGCCACCGCAATTATTTTGCAGCGTCAAACTGGGGGCGATTTGGCTGAAATCCTTGACAAGATCAGCCACTTGGTTCGCGAACGTCTGCAAATCCAAGGTCAAATTCAAGCGTTAACGGGCGAAGGCCGGATGAGCGGTGCGGTGCTGTTGGCGTTGCCACCGGTATTGTTCATCGTGATGCTGAAATTGAACTACGACTACGTGATGATGTTGTTCACTGACGAATATGGTCAATACATGCTCGGCGGTGCATTGTTTTCACAATTGTTGGGTGCGCTGATGATTAAGAAAATTATCACCATCAAAGTTTAAGCAAGCCAATCGTCACAGCGTCGTGATGACGTCGTGATGTTTCCATCGATCTGACGCTATAACCTCTCGAATTTTTTATCTCGCCGAACAAGTTCTGCCAGGAACTACCTATCATGAACACATTCACGATACTCGCTTTTGCTTTGGATCCGGTGACGCTGACGTCGATCGCAATCTTTGTTGCGGTGACCGGTGTCGCTTGGGTCGTGCTCGGACGCGTTAGCGGTGACGACAAGCCTCGCGCCGAAGCTCGTCTTGATGCAATGCGTAGCTCTCGAGGAGCCGCAGTCGAGCTTTCTGATATCGACAAGAAACGAGATAAGAACGCAAAGCTGGCTGCGGCGCTCGAAAAGGCCACCTCGCCACTAAAGGACACGGTGACCGGCAGCGAAGAAGAGATGGGCGCGTTGCGAGTCGAGTTGATGAACGCAGGGTTCCGCCGCGATACCGCGCCAGTGGTGTTCAAGGGAATTCAGTTGATCATCGCATGTATCGGACTGTTTTTCGGAGGCGTGTTGGGGATCTTCACGGATGGATTGACCCAAGGCATGTTGGTGAAATTGCTGGGCGGTCTAATTGTTGGATTTATGCTTCCCAAGTTCGTGCTCGGACATTTGGCGAAGAAGCGTAAAGAGAAAATCTTTCTCGGTTTGCCTGACGCATTGGACTTGATGGTGGTTTGCGTCGAAGCTGGTCTCGGGATGGACCAAGCACTGCGGAAAGTTTCCGAAGAAATGAAGAAGAGTCATCGTCATATCGGCGAAGAATTCAACGTGGCCAACCAACAATTGCAATTTGGTAGCCCACGAAGCGAAGTGCTCACCGCACTCGGGCAACGAAGCGGCGTGGATGATCTAAAGCAGTTGGCTTCGATTTTGATTCAAGCGGACAAGTTCGGCTCGAGCGTGGGAAGTGCCCTGCGTGTTCAGAGTGACGCGATGCGAACCAAGCGACGGCAAATCGCGGAAGAAAAGGCTGCAAAAACAGCGGTGAAAATGATTTTCCCACTCGTATTGTTCATTTTCCCCGGCATCTTTGTGGTCCTGGTTGGGCCTGCCGGTATCAGCATGTATCGCAACATGCTCAGCCAATAATCGATTGCCGATCGGTTACCCGGACGTGTGTCCGGGGACGATCAACACGGGGTGGGGACTGCGACGAATGCGGTCTTGGACAAACCCCTGGCCAAATCGATCGTCGGCCTCCAACGGCATGACGAGCAGCATTTTGTGCTTGTCACTGAGTGGATTCGGCGGTGCAATTTCACCGGCTTGGGGTGACAAGCGGTAACTCAGGTTACGCTGCGTCGCTGTTTTTGCCATCGCGGCGTGGATCGTTTGATGCGTCTTGGTCAACGCGTCGCTGAACTGTTCCGGCTCAAACGGTTTTTCGGGATCGATCGCTTCGAGAATGCTGCGGATGTTCTCGAAATGCTCTTTCTCGATCACAAGATTAAGCGTCACGGTCGCTTTTTCATTTGCTAAGCCAAACACCCAACCTGCGGCACGTTGTTCCATGTCGCATTCGCTGCCGACAATCATCGACACGGTGTGACAGCACTCGCCTAGGGGCTGGTCGTCACGTCGAATGACCAGGATCGGTTTAGGGCAGCGGCTGAGCAGTACGTCGATCACGGTCCCGGCGCTGTCGGTCCCGACGTGCTCGAACGAACGTCCGAAAGGACAAGGGATAATCACCAAATCCACATCATGGCGATCAAGCGACGCGAGGATCTTCTCATAGGCTTCGCCTTCGGCGGAGCTGACCGGACGAGCTCCCGAAATTTTCTTGCACATGCTGGCGGCCAATTCCGAATCACCGCTGACGCTGTCACGTGCGTCCAGCACCAGTGTTTCGATATTGAAGCGATCACGCAAATCAAGTGCGGACGTCAATCCCGTTTCGTCTTGCGGCGAGCCGTCGAGAACCCACAGTACTCGCGCGGGCACGATCGGAGTGATTGCGGCGGCATGGCCAACTTTGGATCGCTCGAACATTCGCATCGAAGCATCGACTTCGCGATCCAGGTCATGGGATTCAGATTCGTTGTTCATTTTCTTTCCATCGATCAATGGGCGAGAGTGGGTAGATCGGGGATCCAACCTAAGTTGTAAGCCAGCATCACATAGACAATCGCCCCAGCGACTTGCACCAACATGATGCTGCCGCCGAGTTTTAGAAACGTTCCCCAGCCGATGTGGATCCCGGCTTCGCGTTTTAATGCATAGATCGCAATTACGCACGAAATCGAACCAATCGGCGTTCCGTTGCCGCCAAGGTTGCAGCAGATGATCAGCGTCCACCACAGCGGTTCGGCTGGTACCGAGTCACCAGAGATGTCCTGGACGATCGGGATCAAGGTGGCGGCGACAGGAATGTTGTCGACAATCGAACTGGCAACCGCGGAAAAAATGCCAAGCAACGGAACCAACAACGACAGTTGGTTGTCCGACAGTGCGATCACCTGTTCGGCGACCCAGCCGAGAGCTCCGGTTTGTTTGACACATCCGATGATGACAAACAATCCCATAAAGAACAGAATCACGGTCCAGTTGACTTTGTGAATTGCATCCTCGACTCCCTTGCCGGCAAACAATAACGCAGCGGTCGCACCGACCATGGCGACGAAATCCATCCCCACGCCCAATTGCTGTGCCAGTGCAAAGCCGACGACGGTCAACGCCAAAATGGTGGCGCTTCGCAACAAAATCCTACGATCCTCGACCAACGCCCAAGGATCAAACGTTTCGATTTGATCTTGCAAGGCCGCCTTTTGTTCGGCCGATTGTTTCCAAGGCAATTCGTTGCGAAAAAAGAACCGCAAAAATGCAATCGCGATGAACAGACTGATTACCGCATAGGGCAGCGAGACTTTCAAAAATTGCATATACGGAATCCCCGCAGCCGTCCCGATCATGATGTTGGGCAAGCCACTGGCGAACGTGGCGATCGCGCCGCTGTTGGCACAGATGGCGACGCTCAGCAGCAACGGAGCGGGCTTGTAGTCGAGTGATCGACAAATCACAAGCACCAACGAGCTTAGAATCAACATCGCGGGAACGATCGTCAGCACCGAAACAAACAGGAACGTTACCAAGCACAACGTCAGATACAACTTGCTCGCTTGGCCGCCAGTGAATCGCACGATCCACATGCTAAGAAAGTGGAACAGGCCGCTCTTGCCCACGACATCGACGAGGATTCCCGTGCCAATGATGACACCGAAGATATTCAGATCTTCTTTTAGGAAATCGTAGATCTTGGGATACGCAAACAGATCCAGCGCGATACCGAGTACCACCAACACGGCGGCTCCGCACAACGCTGCAACGGTTTTATGGAACCGTTCAATCGCGACACCGACGTAAGTCGCCATCATCACGGCCGCGAACAGCAACATGATTCCAGCCGATGCGGGTTCGATCGGCGTTTCTTCTATAGCAGCAGCGAGCAAGTCCATCGGATAGTTCATCAATGCGGAGCAGGCAGACAGGATACGAAGAGCCCCCACAACCTATCACGTCTTGGGGGATCGTCCAGCACCGAGTTGACCTTGTTTTTCTAGGTCACGCACGATCAGGTCGGCGTTGCGGCGATTGCTTTTCCAGTAAACATCAAAAATGTCACCGACCACCGGAATCGCACCGCCCAAAATATCCAACAGGGCATTGAACAGCATTTTCCAAAACACCCGCTTTCGCGTTCCCAGCCGGAATGCGTGCCAAAACAGATACCCATGGCTAACGGCGGTGGCGGCGTCCCCGATTCCCGGAATCAAGCCAATCAAACTGTCCAATCCAAACCGGATATTGGTTCCCGGAATGTGGAATCGGTCATCCAACATCGAGGCAAAACGATACAGTTTTTCAAGATCGGGATTCTGAGATCGGTCGTTTGCTTTGGCGTGGGGCATCAAGGATGACTGCTAAAAATAGGTTTAGATAGGATGATCACGAGCGATAGTAATCGATCCACTGGATTTCAATCTTCGTTTCGTCCGAGAGTAATTTGCCGGGAATCTCTATTTGCATCGCCTCTTTCGTAGGCAAGACACGGATCTTGGCTTTTTGAGAAGGTAAGTTCTGGAATTTGGTGCCCTGGTCGGTCAAAATGAACTGGTCCATTGCACCGCTGGTTCGCCGCGAACCTTGAACCAGGATCGCTTTGCCTCGCAGCGTCAAGCCTTCGAGTTCGGCGAGCGGCTTTCCAGTGATGTATTGAATTTTCACAACGACGGTTTTGGGCCAGGAGGTTTCCGTAGTTCCACGCTGCAGTTTTAGCTTGCCAATACCTGTGGAGGAAAAAATCTGGATTTGAAGTTGTTCGTCCGCCAGTGTGATCTCGCCACGGTCCCCCGGCTTCTTCGTCTTGTCCATCGTGAGCGAATAGCGTTCCACATCCGATGCATTCAGCGGCGAAGTCAACGACAGCACGATTAACAGAAGTGCGGCAAGGGGAAATCGAGAGTGGATTTTTGTCGACATGACGTTCAAGCCATCTTGTAACGTGGGAGAAATTTTTGTCTTCGCCTTATTCACCGCCGCTGCCCCATCGTCCCGTCGTTCACCGCATGTGTGGCATTGCCACCCGATTCATTGCAGGCGTCTTTGCGTTGCTGTTTGTGGGGATCATGATCATGGCCGTGTATCAGTTGCGGACGATGATCTTGTACGGAGCGGGGACGGCGGGCCCGATTCCGTTGGTTATCGCCACCGGTTTCCAATTGACCATCCTGGCCGTGATCATCGCGATGCTGTGGCGATTGAGCAATCATTTTCTGTATCCTACCACGCATGGTTTTTGGCGTATGCGACCGAGAAAATGCCTCTCATTTGTTGGCATATCATGCGAACCTGGATCTATCGCAGGCTTCACTGCCCGATCCACAGTACGCTCCGTTGCGGCTGCGTGAGTTGCTGTTGATTTACACGTTAATGGATCGGCAAGAGCACCCCGATCGGTTGCTGGCGTTATTGGCGACGATGAAAATGCATCCGGATCTTCAGGACCCGCTCGCAGCCCGAGACGCCCCAGGGCTTCAAAAGCAACCCCAAATCCAAGTTGGGGCTGCGAAGCAAGATCGATCCGAGCAATTTCCCCCACCTCAATCCAGCCCATCCCCATCTAGCCCGTCCCCATCCAGCACGCCCCAGTCTTCCGCGGGGTAATGCCGATGCGGGGGCAGGCGAAATGGCGTTTCGCCTCTACTTTTCAGGGCGACACCGGTTTTCAAGCCATCCGTATCTCGATTGCGGTGGGAACTACATTGTGGCTTGTGTTTTCAGCGGAACCTTGCAGCGATCGGCAACGATTTGCAAATGGTGCTGCAGATGTCCCGCTGCGATCCAAGCGAGTGCCCGCACCGTGACCGTTTGTTTTTCCGCGACACCGCGACGATCCCATGCGTTGGGAGTGATTCGCCTCAACAAGGCCACATTCGCTTGGCGAAGTGCTCCTAATTCGCTGACGATTTGATGGAAACTGCCAAGCCCAAAGCGGCTGTCGGCATACAGGTTTTCATCCCATCCGGGCAATTCCGTCGTGTCGCCCGCAGCAAATCGCATAATGCGATAACCAAATACCCGTTCGGCATTGCTGCAGTGCTCGTAGACTTGGCGAATCGTCCAAGCATAGGGCGGGTGGACCTTGTCGAGCTGCTCGGTGCACAAGCTGCCTGCCAACTCGCAGATCGTAAACAATTGGTTGTCCATCGCCTTTAAGACACAGTCACCACTGACTCGCTCGATCAATTCTCGATGGTAGGGCAAGGTCGTTTCAGCGGGCGTTGGACGCCGGCTCGCAATTGGTGTCATGGTTCGAGGTGATTCAACGAGGTGAGTGGGAGGGAATATTTGTGCGGCGACCGATCAAGCAGCCTGTATTCAGCATGATGGGACGACCACCGAGTTGAGTTGATCTAAGGATACCAATGTCAAAATAATACCAAGATATAGATTATTTCTCGATTCGACATTTTCGATTTCCATCGTCACTGTGGTTTTGCCCGCGTCGCATGTGGTTGTTGCAGCCAAGCGAGGGGGGGGAGGCGTGTTTTTGTATGTCAGGAACCTGCAAAAATTTTTATACAATCCTATCAGAAAGATGGAACTCAATTTATTACGTCGAGGAATAGAATCTGCTACAAATGATATTTCAGATCAGCAACGCGCGTACGAGGGGGGTATTTTGCTACAGTTCATTGCGTTACTGCTCGCGATGGCGATGTTAGCTGGCCTCGTCATCATTGCTGCGGGATATCGTCAACTAGCCAAGATGCAACAGCATTGCGATTCGTCGCTTGAGTGTTTGGTCGAAGCGATTGCAAAAGAGCATCTCATTGTTGGGCATCTGCTTGATGCATTGCCGAGCGATTTCGAGATGGCGTATCAGGTCCAATTGGCCGAAGCGTTTCGAAAATCGGACAACGCATTAAAAAAACTGCGTTCGGACAGTTCCAACCGCACTTCGGCAAAGGCTCTAGCCGACGAACAGCGTCAATTGTTGATGACATCGACGACACTGGTAAAACGAATCGAGGACAACGATGTCCTTTCACACCACGGATCGATCCGTGGGTGCATCAAAGGACTCGCCGACGCGCAAGAAAAATCGCACGCTGCGATGGTTTCGTACAACTTGGCGGTGATCTCGATGGCGACACATCGCGAACTTGCAATCCCATCGTTGGTTTGCATGATCGTTCGAGCTCACGCTACCCACCGTCCACTGATCGATTGGACTCCTGATTCGAGCAGTTCCAGTGTGGAATGCGACTACTGATCCGAATCATGGGACAAGTGGCTCATCCATTTGGCTGTCTGTTCAATCGATTCACCATCAATGGTGTGTCCTCCACGAAACGAATGAAATTCCGTTTCGATGTCTGCTTCGCTTAGCCACTGTGACAACGCGACAGCACTGGAGTAAGGCAGAATGGGGTCGACGTTGCCATGCGATTGATAGACGCGGGTTTGCTCGAGCCGGCTGAGCGAGGCGGTCCAATGCGATTGGCAAACCAACGTTCCTGAGAACAGGATCAAGATTTGCGGAGGATCGATATTCCCACGCAGCGCCGTGTCGAGCGTCAGCATCGCACCCTGAGAAAATCCGCCCAACACCAGCGGAGCGGTGGGGGCGTCCATGTCCGCTTTCATCGCTGTGATGCTTTCGCTCAGCGATTGGCGAGCTTCATCGATTCCCGGCGGGACGGCGGTATGGAGTTCGCTAAACGACGAGGATTGAACGTGTTGTGCAAGTTGAGCCATATTGATCGGCCACCAAGCACGCCCATCGGGCATTCCCATTTCGGCCAGCGTTTGCGGCGCCGCAGGGAACACGAAGCGGAAATCGCCTGCGTCTTCGCCGAGCAGTGTGATCCATTCGAATGCCAGCGAAGCGAGGTCGGTCCCGGGAGCTCCGTAGCCGTGACACAGAACGACTAAAACTTTTGGCGACGGGCCTCCATCGATGACAATGCAATCGAGTGATCCGTAAAGCGTGCGGCGGGGTTCGAGCATGACCGGTGAGGGGCTTGTTGAAAATGGACTCTCCACCGCAGCGTGGCTGGGCGGAATTTTCGTGGCAGATTGCGGCCTAGGAATAGGCCGCGGAGCCCTGTTTTTAGGTGATCCCGGCAGCTTAGAAAAGGTGGTTGCCCCGCAGCGTGAATGTGACGTCCTTGGATCGGGCCAGTGAAATAGCGGGCCAGTGAAATAGCGGGCCAGTGAAATAGCGGACGCGTGAAATAGCGGGCACGTGAAAATTCGGGCGGGTAAAAAATTACGCTCCTTCACCCGAGGTAGGCATCCCCAGTTGACGCATTTTGCGGTACAGATTCGAGCGATGCAGTCCGAGTCGCTCGGCAGCTTCGGTCATGTTGCCGCGACAGTTTTCGATCGCCTGATTGATGTGGGCAATTTGATAGATGCGAGTCGCATCGGACAGCGTCGCCGGGGCATTGGATAAAAACGATGCTTCTCGGTTGCCGCCCGACTGCAGCGGCGAATTTCCGGTCAACATCAAGTCATCGACTCCGATCCGATCCCCACTGCACAAATAGCAAACACGTTCCATCGTGTTTCTTAGCTCGCGGACATTTCCGGGCCACGGGTGCGACAACATCATTAGTTTCGCGTTCGCATCGAGTATCGGAACCGTTCGTCCGATTTGATAGGCGAAATGTTTTAGAAAGTGATTCGCAAGCATCAAGACGTCGTCGCCCCGTTTAGCGAGCGAGGGAAGCGTCAGCGAAACGACATTCAGGCGGAAGAACAAATCCTCGCGAAAACGTTTTTCGGCAATCCGTTGTTCGAGCGGTTGATTGGTCGCCGCGATCACGCGGACGTCGACGGGAATCGTTTGCGATCCTCCGACACGAACGACCACTTTGTCTTCGAGCACACGCAACAATTTTGCTTGTCCTCCGGGACTCATGTCGCCCACTTCATCCAAGAACAGCGTTCCGCCATTGGCCAGTTCGAACTTGCCGACTCGGGTTTGGCTGGCGTCGGTGAACGAGCCTTTCTCGTGGCCAAACAGTTCGCTTTCCAATAACGACTCGACCAAAGCCGCACAATTAACGGCAATAAACGGACCGCTTCGGCGATTGCTTTCGTAATGAATGTGTCGCGCCAACACCTCTTTGCCCGTGCCGTTGCTGCCCAGCACAAGCACCGTTAAATCGGTTGCGGCAACCTTTTGGGCGTTCTTTCGCACTTGGTCAATCGAGGGATGATTGCCGATTAGTTGAGTTTTCGAGGCGGCATCGTCGACCAATCGGTCACGCGAATCGGTCAGCGATTTTCTTGTCTGCAGACTGTGGATCGCGGCAGCGGCGTGCAGTGCCAAGTCCGACAGCAGCATGGCGTCGGATTGATCGAACGATCCGCCGCGACGATTGATCGCTTCAAACACCCCCACGATTTCTTCGCGACCGTGTGCAGTTGGTTTGGTGTTCGCACCAAAGTGGGCGACCGGGTTGCACATCGGGACGGCCACCAATGAGTGCGTTTGGAACTCGAGCGAACGGTCGACTGTGCGGTTGACTCGCGATTCATCGTCATCGCTATTGCCGTTCCATATTTTAGCTTCGCCGGTGCTGAGTACTTCGCCGACCACGCCCGCTTTGTCATCCACTTCGAGCGGTTTGCCTTGGACACCGAGTGCCGGGCGTCCGACAAGTTTCTTGCGGCGTCGGTCCCACAAAAAGATGCTGGCGCGTTCGCAGTGCAATAGCTTCGTGGCGGTGTCGGCAATTCGTTGCAGCAAGGCTTCATCATCATCAAGTTGCTGCCACTGGGCCGCAGCACGCAGTACCGAAGACAATTGATCGATTCGCTGCAGATTGCGGTCATGCGTATCGATTCGGTGTAACGCCGCCGACAACATGTCGGCAATCGGTTGAGTGTGAGGGGCCGATTTCGCCGGCTCGATTCGACTCATGTCGTCGGCCAATCGCATCACCAAAGCGGAACTGGGCGATGGTTCGCCAACCATTGTGCCGCCGCGTTGCGGTTGGGCCAGCGGGATCGCATGCCAACCGTCGGCCGAAATCGTGACACCGCGTTCAAACGCTTCACCGACTAATTCAGGCGGAAACGGCAATTTTTCTCCGACCCAGCATTCCGGTGTCCATTTACCGCTGCGTTGGCTGACCAACCCGCCTAAGGTTCCCCCCATCGATTGCAGTACTCCAGGAATCGCCACGTCTAAAAAATCATGACGGGAATGGTCTGCTTGCAATGTCTTCAAAATATCCATCGATAACTCATTATCGAACCGGTCGGATTCAATCAATGCAGGTGTCTCGGTCATTGAAAGGTTTCCTCAGCGAAATTAGACAAATAGACGAGGATGGTACTTACCCGTTATCCTACGACTTCGTTGCCACGCGGCGCGAAGTTCAATCGCGTAAACTGTTGATGCGATATTTGCAAAACTCGGTCTCCATACGTGACCGCCAAGATTTTTAGGAATGAAGTGACGATGCAATTCAAAGGCAAAAAAGGTCTGATTTTGGGCGTGGCGAACGACCATTCGATCGCGTGGGCCATCGCAAAACAAATCATGGATCAAGGTGGTGAATGTGGATTTACCCATCTGCCAGATCGCGCCGATGACGAACGACAACGAAATCGCCGTCGCGTTTCGCAATTAACTGACAAGTATGAGAACGCGAAGTTTCTTGTACCCATGGATGCGCAAAATGACGACGATATCCGCAGTGTTTTTGATCACACTGCAGAACAATTTGGAAAAATTGATTTTATGCTGCATTCCATCGCGTTTGCGGATCGCGACGACCTTTCTCGCGATACCGTTGAAACAAGCCGCGCTGGATTTAAATTGGCGATGGATGTCAGTGTCTACACTTTGATCGCTTGTACTAATGCTGCTAAGGGTATCATGAACCCGGGGGGTGCGATAGCTACCATGACCTATTTTGGGGGTGAGAAGTGCGTCCCCGGCTACAACGTCATGGGGATCTGTAAAGCAGCATTGGACGCGACGGTGCGCTATTTGGCCTATGATATGGGGCCATTAGGGGTGCGGGTGAACGCCCTTTCAGCTGGCCCAATCCGTACGCTAGCCGGTCGGGCTGCGGGTGTCGAAAAAATGTTGACGATGTACGAGCACATGGCGCCGATGGGCCGCAACGTGACTCACGACGAAGTCGCACGGACCGGCGCGTTCTTGCTCGGTGATGATAGCAATGGAATCACCGGCGACATTCTGCACGTCGATGGGGGATACCACGCGATGGGCAGCCCAGGACGTCTGTTGGATCAATTGAAGCAGTCCTAAACGGCGTTTCAGCCCCCGTCCCCGCTTCGACCCGTCCCCGCTTCGACACCCGTCCCCGCTTCGACACTGACCTTGAATTGGGACATGCGAAGCGGGAATGTTTTTCACCGCACGACATCAGTGCGATGGCTTCTCTTGATGGCCTGAGCCCGTTTCCTCTAATCCTAAGACTCGATTGGATTTCTGATGGTAAGAACTGCAAGTACAATGTTGCCCCTTGGCACTGCCGCGCCCGATTTCAAACTTCCCGAATGCGGCGGAGGCGAAGTGTCGTTGGCCGACGTTTCGAGCGGCAAGGCGTTGCTGGTGATCTTCATGTGCAACCATTGTCCCTACGTCAAGCATGTGGCCGACCAACTCAAGTTGCTCGCCGATGAATATATGGCCAAAGGCGTTTCGGTGGTCGGGATCAGCAGCAATGATGCGGACAAGTATCCCGACGATAATCCCGAAGCGATGCAGAAGGAGAAATCGGAGCGTGGTTACGCATTCCCTTACCTGTTTGACGAGGACCAAAGTGTCGCTCAGGCTTATCACGCGGCATGCACCCCGGACTTTTTCTTGTTCGACGACCAAACGAAACTCGTGTACCGAGGCCAACTCGATAGCAGTCGTCCCAAGAGCGACCAACCGGTGACGGGCGAGGATCTGCGGGCCGCGTTGGATGCCGTGCTCGCAGGCGAGAAGCCGAGTGAGAATCAAACGCCTTCGCTGGGTTGCAATATCAAGTGGAAAGAAGGCAATGAACCGCAGTACTTCAATCCGCAAGGTACTGCGTGAGCGACAACGAGGCTCCGCAAAGCTATTTGCATGAATTGACCCTGCGTTTGTCGTTGGGGGCGCTGGGGTTATCGCCCGAGGTCCGCCAGGCTCATGCGAACTGGCTCGTCACGCAACAGCGTGCCGATGGCGGTTTCGCGGGACGCGAAGGCGAAAGCGATCCGTATTACACCGCCTTTGCGTTGCGAGGGCTGTGGATTTTGGATGGTTTGACGCCCGAGGTAGGAGAAAACGCCGCCCGCTTTCTGCGTGGTTGTATGCAGCGCCGCGAATCGATCATCGATTTGATTTCGCTGGTGTTTGCTGCCGCGATCTGTGAATTGTCGGTGGGCGCCGTTGTGATCGCGGACGAGGACGATTCCTGGCGGAACAATATTGCCGATCTGCTTGCGACGCTGCGGACCGGTGATGGCGGTTTCGCGAAAACACCCGAAGGTCGGGCTGGCAGTACCTATCAAACGTTCTTGTCGGTGTTGTGTCATGAATTGATTGAGGTGCCGGTTCCCGATGTCGATGGCATCCTGCGGTTCCTACAATCTCAAGCCCATGACGAGGGCGGGTTTCTCGAAATCCGCGCGGCAAAGCGTGCCGGGGTCAATCCAACCGCCGCGGCGATTGGGACGCTAAAGGCCC
>NZ_ANOG01000762.1 GCF_000346295.1 Rhodopirellula maiorica SM1
TCATGACAAGCGACGCCCATATGTAAAACACAAACGCCATCGGCATCAATGCCAAGCCGTCTGCGTAGCGATTTTGCAGCAAATTGGCAAACAACCATGGAGCGATCCACAGCGTTGCTGCGGCACCGAGCGTGAAGACAAGCGACAGTGCCGCGAGGACTTTGCGGATTCGATCGACGACGGCTTCACGACGACCCGATTCCCAGTCGGCGGCAAGATAGGGCATCAGAACGCCAGCAATCATGCTGGCCAAACTCATCAACAACACTGGGAAAATACGGCCGCTGTGGTATTGCCCCACCGCGGCTTGTCCCATTTGTTCGCCCCCGCTGGTGAAATGCAAAATCATGTAGCGATCGGACATCTCAAAAAGATTGCTCAGTAAGTTCATGATCCAAAGCGCCACCGCGTACGGTAGCAACCGTCGCCACATCGAGGGAGCGTCGAAACGAGATTCGCTGCGAGGCAGTCCTTTCCAACCTTTGGCCAACGTCCACCCACCGGGCAGAATCGCGATCAACGATGCGACGGCAAAACTGAGAATCAAACCTGCCAAGTCGCCACCGCGGATCAGCCATCCAACCCCGAGCAAGGTAAACGCCACGCTTTGTACGAACTGCATCATCGATGCCACGCGAACTTGGCGTAGTGATGAAACTAATTGGTGAACAAAGTTGAATGCGATGATCGCGATCACGCCGGCGGCCACGGCGTACGTCAGCACGCTATTGTCGGACTCAAGAAAAATCAGCCATCCGAACCAATCCGGCGCCACCATCAAGCCAATCAAAAAGACCCCGGCGCATGCGATTGTCGCGATCAGCAACCGCCGAACGAGTGATCGCAAATGTCCCTGTTGCCGATACGTTTCCACATACCGCGGTAATGATCCCGGCATCCCCAACAACATCACCGGTGTGGCCATCGTGATAAAATCGAATGCCATCGCCCATTGGCCGACCACGGCATCGTCCATCAACCGGCAAAACCAGATACTTCGGAGAAATCCGAGCGATCGTTGGATGACCGTCATGGCTAGCACCACCAACATGCCAATCGCAAGCGAATCCGCCGCAAAGCTGGCGGGAGTTTCGGTCTTGGTCGCTGTCACAGCTTGCTGATCGTTCAATGTTCGAAGCGCCGACGTTGGGCAGAGAACCTCATTTTTGAATCCTGCGAGGTGCGTCGCAGGGCGAATGAGATGAGTTCGATGAAATGTGGGACGCAAGCCGCTTGATCGCCGAGTGAACTTCCAATCCAAATCAAAATTGTCGTTAAATTTTGCTGGATGCAGCGGTGGTGAGGATTGTAGCGCGTCGGAATGATGTCACTTCTGCACCGTACGGGGACGGCAGTTGAAGGGGGGCTGGGGTTCTGGATTCCGAAAGCCGAAGAATTCGGTGGGGAAATCCCTCACTTCCGGCGATCGTTTCTAGTGAAAGTCGCGACCGGGGCGGTCGGTAGTGACCACGTCTTACCGCTTAGCGTGCCCATACCACCGCATTGGTCCCGATGGTTCGGTAGATGCATCCAAAGTGAGGGGAGACGGCGTTTTCTTCGTATTTATCGAGGTTTGGCAAAGTTAGAAGTCAGCGATTTTGTTTGGCTTTGGCTCGTTTCCTAACCTATGTTTCAACTCGCAGCGATAATGTTCTCTCGACCTGACGGTTTCATCGCATGAACCAGCCCCTTTCCGTATCTGCATCTGTTGACCCTGTCGCTGCTTCGGTGACGGCGATCGAGCCGATGGATTTGACCAACAAGAACCAGCAGCTTGAACAGTTACTAGCCAGTTTGCAGGAGGCGTCTCCGGTCAGCGACGAACGCCGCGCCGCGCCGTCGATCGAGGTCAAGTTCGAGAGTCAATTGGCGATGGTCCGGTTGGGGATCGCCAGTTCGCTGTTCTTTTCGCTGCGGGCGAAACATGTCGCCACTGCGGCGCATTCGCTTCGAGTCGCATTGTCGTGTTCGGCGTGGGCCCACCGCCTAGGGCTTGAGGAATCATTGCGAGACCGGATCGAGGTGGCATCGCTGCTACATGATCTGGGCAAAATTGGCATTCCCGATCGCGTGCTGCGAAAACCCGGCAAATTGACGGTCGAGGAACAATTGACGATGGATTG
>NZ_ANOG01000763.1 GCF_000346295.1 Rhodopirellula maiorica SM1
GCGCGACCCTGGGCTTTGGTGTTAAACGCCTTCGGCGTTGGTATATGTACGCCGCGCTGTTCTGGAGGTTCGTTGTAAGACGCCTTCGGCGTTGATGTGTGCGCGATGTCTGATCCGGCGCTGCGTTGAAAGACGTCCTTCGGCGTCGGTCCGGTCGACCCTTTCAATCCCAGACGTAACGCTCATCCAGTTCGATACCGTACTTCGCGCACAACCGGCGAAATTCATCCTGAAACGATTCCTTCCGGTGATGTTCTTCTTGATTCGCGATGTACTTCTTCAGTGCGTCCACGTGCGAGGGACTGATTGAAAATGCGCCGTAACCGGATTGCCAATAGAACTTCGCTATGCCCAATGTGCTCTTCGCCCACTCCGATGAGTCCGATTTCATCTCGCGAATCAGCTTTGCGATATCGATCGTTTTGCCCAACCGACACAGCAGATGAACATGGTCCTCGACGCCACCAATCGTCACAGCAGGACTGTTGTGGTTTTTGCAAACTCCCGCCAGATATCCATGCATCTGCTTCCGGTCTGTATCAACCTTCAGGAAAGGTTTGCGACCTTTGGTTGAGAACACCAAGTGGACATAGATTTGAACGAGAGATTGTCCCATGATGCTACCCGCTCCCAACGTCCGGTATGATTCCGTGGTTTCAGACCGCGAAACGGTCTTACCGTTGTAGCATGACACGAACCCCAACGGGGTTCAACAATGCATCTCAGGCTGTGTCTCGTTGTTAGGTAATGATTTCGGCTGCGACGGATCCCGCAACTTCGGTCAGACGCATTTCGCGACCGCCGTAGCGGTAGGTTAGCCGTTCGTGGTCGAATCCCAGCAAGTGTAGGATGGTGGCGTGCCAGTCGTGGATGTGCATCTTGTTTTCGACAGCTTCGTAGCCGTGTTCGTCGGTGCTGCCGTAGCTGAAACCTCCTTTGACGCCGCCTCCAGCCATCCATGTAGCGTAACCCTTGTGATTGTGGTCTCGGCCGTTGCCATCAGGAGAATATGGAGTCCGACCGAATTCACCGCCCCAGATAACCAGTGTGTCTTTCAATAAGTCGCGGCGTTTCAGGTCGGCCAATAATCCGGCAATCGGTTTGTCCGTTTCTGCGCAGTTGTCAGCCAATGCGGTCTTGATGTTGCTGTGTTGGTCCCATGTTCCGTGCCCCAGTTCGATGAATCGAACACCTGACTCAGCGAAGCGGCGAGCGAGTAGACATTGACGACCGAAACCATCGGTTGGGTCTTCGTTGATTCCGTACAACCTGAGAGTCTCCTCCGATTCGTCGGACAAGTCCATCACTTTGGGGACGGCGTCTTGCATGCGAAAGCCAAGTTCAAAGTTCTCGATAGCTCCTTCGACGATGGGGTTGTGCTGGTCATGCGCCAGCTTGTCGCGATTAAGAGCTGCCAGCAGATCGAGCTGCACTCGTTGGTCTGATTTGGAAAGTTGCTTGTTGACAGCGTTATTGATTCCATACGGATTGACCTCGCCTCGACGCATCCGATCGATCCGACGATTCCTAGCACTGCTGTCCTGCACCGAGAATTTCGTTCCCTGATAGGCGGCGGGCAAGAACGCGCTGCCATAGTTCTGGGCCCCGCCGTTGGCAGTCGTCGGATTGATCGAAATGAATCCGGGCAGGTCTTGGTTCTCGGTACCCAGTCCGTACAGCGTCCAAGCACCCATGGAGGGTCGCACGAATTGAAAATGACCGGTATGCATCTGAAGGAAGGCCTGTGCATGAGCCGGTTGGTCGCAATGCATCCCTCGCAGCAGACAAAGTTCGTCCGCCTGTTTCGCGAGATTCGGAAACAATTCGGACATCCACAAACCACTGTTTCCATGCTGTCCAAACTTCCACGGCGATGCTGACCACGGTGTTCCGTAGTGGGACGGTCGCCCGTGATCTTTCTGAAGTTGCGGCTTGTAATCGAAGGTGTCGACGTGTGAAGGTCCGCCTCGCATGCACAGAAAGATGACACGCTTGGCACGAGGTTCAAAGTGTGGCGTTCGCGAAGTCAGTAAGGATGTTTTGGCATCAGCCGCGGCCTCGGATGTGGCCAAACCCGCAAAGGCCAGATAGCCGAAGCCGGCAGCGACCGATCGCAGTGCTTCGCGTCGAGAAAGTGTGGCGACTCGGTTGTTGCAGAAGGGGTTGCGTTTCATGATGCTTTTCTTTGTCGCTGAAAACGGTTGAGGCTGAGTATTGGACGAAGCTACGAGTCTTCGTATGTCGAGGACTCGTGACCTCGTCCATTACGAGAAATGAGTTAATCGATCGTGTTGAATTCGGACGTACACAACAACGTCTGACAGTACGCAATTAGTTTCTCTTCTGTCGTCAATCGTGACTCACTCACGTTTCTCATGAATTCCACTGCGAGCTGTTGTTGCTGGGTTGTCGGATGACGCCCGAATGCGATCAAGTAAGCTTGTTTGATTCTCTCGCTCGGCGGGAATTGCTGAACACGATCGGCAAAACCTTTCGCCTGAAGCTGCACGAATGGATTATTCATCAGATAGAGTGATTGCAACGGGCTCGATGTCGTCTCGCGCGAGCCGGTGACAAGGCTGGCGTCGGGTGCGTCGAAGAGTTCCAGCATTTCCGGCAGGACTCCACGAACACGCGGCAGGTACACCGAGCGATGATTCGACTCGATAGCGCGAATCACTGGCTCAAACACATTCTGGCCGACATTGCCTTCGCCAACATCTCGAAGCAAGGTGCCAAGGGGACGCTGCGAATCAAGATTGCCGCTGACAACCAGCATCGCGTCGCGAACGGCCTCGGCCTCCAATCGTCGTCGATTCATTTGCCAGAGAAACTGATTGTCTGGATCGACATCGAAGTTCTTGTCATCGTGCTTGGAGGAAAGTTGCCATGTCCGCGATAGAGCGATCTGTCGAATCAATTTCTTTGTCGACCAGCCGTCTTCGACGAACTGATTTGCGAGGTAATCAAGCAGTTCTGGATGAGTCGGCGGGTCACCGCTGACACCAAACTCGTCGACCGTTCGCACCAGTCCTCGGCCAAACATCCAATGCCAGATGCGATTGACCATGACGCGCGCGGTCAACGGATTTCGCTCACTGGCGATCCATTGTGCCAGTTCAAGTCGACCGCTGTCCGAAAAATACGAAGACGCTCCAAGACCATCGTCTGTTTTCTCGTGGCGCACGGCAGCGTCCTTCGTCCACGTCGTCAAAGTGTGTTTGCCTGGCGGGCTGAGAACTCGCAGCAAACCACGTGGCACTTCCTGAGCTGGTTTGTCCAATTCACCGCGAACCAACAATCGTGTCGGAAGTGGGAATTCTCGGTCCTGCGTCCCCATCGCGAACACACGTGCTTGTCCGCTGGTCAGAACCGCCTGTAGTGCAGCTTCGGTTTCGTCGCGATCGGAACGGTACTTTCGCAACAGTCCTCGAAAGACGTTTTCACCCGACCGAATTTTCCTCATCGCGTCGTCGAGCGTCTTCTTAGCATCGTCGCGAGCCTGAACCAGTTCGGCATATTCTTGTTTACTGAGCTCAGGCTGCCCCGATTTAGGCCCCATTCCGGTCAGGTCGATCAGAGTTGTCGCCTGCCGGGCTTGTGCTTTCAATAAACCATAGTGTGTTTCTGTCGCCCGAAAGATTCCCGCCATCGCGTAGTAGTCGGTTTGCGGAATCGGATCGAACTTGTGATCGTGGCATCGGGCGCAGGCGACGCTCGTCCCCAGAAAGGCTCGCGTCGTTGTGTCGATCTGTTCGTCAACGAGATCCGCGAAGTATTTTTGCTGGTCCTCTTCACCGACCAATTTGACACCAATGGCTAGAAACCCGGTGGCGATAAGGTTGTCCGCCCACTCCTGATCGTCGGCGATGGGCAACAAATCGCCGGCGAGCTGTTCTCGGACAAATTGGTCGTAAGGCTTGTCGCTGTTGAACGCGTCGATTACCCAGTCACGGTATCGCCAGGCGTGCTGAAAGACGTTGTTTTGGTCTCCGCCTGTCGATTCAGCAAACCGAGCGACGTCCATCCAGTGCCGCCCCCAGCGTTCGCCGAATTGGGGCAGGTCCAACAAATGGTCGACGAGTTCGAACACAATCTGTTGTCTCGCAGCATCGGAAGTCGAACTGTCCATCCGCGCGGTCCAACGTTGAGATTCCTCCGCCGTCGGTGGCAGGCCGATGATCACGAAATAGAGCCGACGCACTAACGCTTGAGCGGGTGCGTCATCAACGGGTGTCAGTCCCTTTTCGTTCCACTTCGCCAGCACGAACTGATCGATTGAAGTTCTCGGCCAATCAGTGTTCTTGTGCTCTGGCGGATCGTGATGCACTGGCAGGCGATAGGCCCAAAACTCTCTTCCCTTTTCGATATCGATTTCAGTTTGCACGTCCTCGTTGATCTTGGTGACACGCGGGTCCGGAGCGCCAGCCAGTATCCAATTGCGAAAGTCAGCGATGACCTCGCTGGGCAACTTGCCTTTGGGCGGCATCTGATAGTCGCCGTCGTAGCTGATTGCTTCGTACAGCAGACTCTTGTCCAGAGAACGCCCAGCGATCGCAGGGCCGGTGTCACCGCCTCGCAACAATGCTTCTAGCGAGTCAACTTTCAGTCCGCCTTTTGATTTCCCAGATGCGGATGAATGACACTCGTAGCAGTGTTTCACGAGTATAGGACGAATCTTTGACTCGAAGAATTTTACCTGAGTGTCAGGCAGCTTCTGTGCGAAAGCTGGCTGGGCGAATCCTACAAGGATGAAGCAAACGATGACTCGAGTGAGAGACGTGGTCATGATTCTATTTCTTCTTCATCGGAGGTCGTTTGGGCTTAACGGCGAGAATGGTTTGACCGGACAATGAGGTCGCACTTTGATTGATGTCTGTGTCGCCGCTGATCACGTTGACTTCCGTGATGCGGTTATCTTTCGTGACGATCCGGGCTTTCAGCGGCTCATCCATCCGCTGAAAGACTGAACTGCGGAGTCCTCCGGGGATTTCCCCAAGGACACGAAACTTGAACGTTCGACGCTCACGCATTGCCGACGTGATCTTTGCCGTTGTGGGGACTGTCACTGTCAACGCATTGGTATTGGTGGCTGCACCACCGCGTCGCCGACGACCTCGGGCTTGTCCGTCGGCCATGCCACCGGCACCACCTTGCATACCCCGTCCGCGACCGCCTCCACCGGCAACGTCATCTTTGACAACCAGCATTCGGTTGCCATTTACCTTTTGGATCGTGACAAAAGTTTCTTCCGCTGCGGCGATGTCTGGCAATGTGACCAGCAAAAGGGCAATAGCGTATGATTGGAGCATGGTCATAGGAGTGATGCCGTTCTTCCAAAGGTTGATCCCGTGCAAGCGATGTCCGCCTGTCCTAGTAGTCTTCCAGTGAGCAGACGATTGCCCGCCAAAAGTCTTGGAATTTGAGAAAGTTTCGATCTCGCCAGTTCGCCGTCCACTCCACTGACGCCTGCGAACCTCTACGGAAATGCCAGATCTGGAATGTGGTGAAAATTTGAAACTTCTGCGTCCAATCGGCATTGGTTCGTACGACTAGTGACAGGCGGTGCTCCTGACTTGGCATCGTTGAGACGTCCAATGTCGTAGTGGACAAGGCCACGAGTCCTGCAGCACGGAACCTCGCAGCCTCGTCCAATACCAATGGACCACTTTCAGTTTGGCCGATACCAAGTCGAACCGGTGACTCACCGACGATAGAATAGGTCGTAATGAACAATTCCAACGAACGATCGGAAACAGGTGACGACGATGTGAGAGAAGTCTTCGTCACTTTGCTGATGGAACATCGACATCGAATCTATGCGTTCATCTCGAAGCAATTGGTAAATCCTGCCGACGTTGAAGACGTGTTTCAAAAGACAAGCGTGGTGCTTTGGAAGAAGATGGAACAGTTCGACCACGACGGCAGCTTCTTTCATTGGGCGTGTGGAATCGCATTTCACGAAGTGCTCAATTTCCTGAAGGCACAGCGTCGAAGCAAACTGCACTTCGACAGCGAACTCATGCATCTACTTGCTCAAGAGGCAGCCGAAGAAGAAGAATTGACTCAGTCGCGACTTACAGCGCTCAGGCACTGCATGTCCTTGTTGTCGGAGCGGCAACAACAGATTCTTCGCCGTTGTTACATGGGAACAGACTCTATCACGGAGGTTGCGGAAGGCTTGGGACGTCAACGAACTGCGCTATACAAACAGCTCGCACGATTAAAGCAGAAGTTGCTTGGCTGTATCCAGAAGCGGGTTTCAGTCATCGGAGGTGAATCGTGAAAGACGAAGAACTTCAGCGACTATGCGATTTGCTGGTGACCGGCGACATTGCAGCAGACGATCATGCGACATTGCAGCAGAAGCTCAAAACCGACGCCGAAGCACGTGCAACTTTTCGAGAGCGGATGGACTTGGAAGCAGGACTGCGTACTTGGGCTTCGGAGCCAGTAGCCTCACTGAGAATTTCAGAAACAAATTCGGATGACGCTGACCGCACTGTGCAGCGAAGCTCGGCCATGCGATGGAATTATACGATCCTTGCCGTGGCAGCCGTAGTGTTGCTGGTCGTCGGCGCATCGATTTGGAATAACTTAACCGACACGGATCCCAAACAACTCGCGGAGGATCGAACCACTGAGCAAAGCGTCGCTCCACCGGCAGCAACGCGACTTGTGGGCGTCATTCGGGAGCAGGAAGGATGCCAATGGAGTGTGCGTCCTGTTTCGACTGCGGGCCGATTTGCAATTGGCAAGCTGGAACTCAGCAAGGGGATTGCTAAGTTGAGTTTCGATTCTGGAACCGACGTCACGCTCGAAGGCCCTTGTGAAATCGACATCACTTCCATCGACGGCGCTCGTTTACTCGTCGGGAACGTGTGCGTAAACGTCAGCGAGTTGTCGGGCGGCTTCACGCTTGAGACTCCGGAATCCCAAATCATCGACGAAGGCACTGAGTACGCTGTGTCGCTGGACGAAGAAGCCGCCGAAATCCACGTCTTTGACGGCAGCGTCCTCTGGATTCCCACGGCTACTGAATCCGAAGTGAACGATCAGACTTTCGAGGATCGGATCGAGGCTGGTGAGGCCAGAAGCTACTTGCGAAGCGACCCGACGATGCCCAAACGCATTCCCTTTGGACAACGCCAATTCGTACGCCGGCTTGAGGATCGACTGAAAACGCATGCCGGTGGAGAGCTTGTTGCCTACGATGGTTTTGAAAATCTAGCCGGTCGCGTCCGGCGGGGTCGCAGCGGATTCGGATGGTCAGGCGGATGGCAACTCAGTGGTCGAAGTCGTGGGAAGATTGGCGAGATCATCGACTGCGGCGACGAGGTTGTGTTTGGACTGGACCGTTCGCAGCGACGTTTGATGTTCCTGGAACAAGGCTCAGACATACGTCGCGGTTTTGACCAACCTCTGGATCTTGTCACTGGCGAAAGCATCTACGTCAGCGTCTTGATAGAGCGTCAGTCCTCATCATCTGAAGAGGATAAATCGTTCCTACAGATTTCGCTGGAACCCGATCTTCCCGGACGGGGACGTCGCTTGCATCAGATCGTTTCGTTCGGCGTGGCGACTGACGGGTTCCCGTTCATCACCAGTGGAGACGCAATCACTAAGACAGCGACCAGATTGGTCGCGGGTGAAACTGTTTTTTGCGTGCTGAAACTGGCCATTAACGGCGATAAAACGAGCCCATCAGTGCGAGTTTACCGCTACGGTGAAGTCATCGACGAAAGTGAACCGTCCGCATGGACCGTGACAGGACGTGCGGGTTCGACGGCCTATGCACCCGCGTCATTGCGAATCATCGTCGGCGAGAACGCGTCATGGCAGATCGACGAATTGAAGATCGGCAGAACGTGGGATTCGGTGGCAAAGCCGGGCAGACAATGATGGCAACAACAACACGATCCCCAACGGGGTTCGACAATGCACACAGCTGTTCGACCCCGTTGGGGGCGGCGGTGCGGGGTGGCGTCGCGAACCCAGGGTGCGCTACGCGACCCTGGGCTTTGTTGTGAAACGCCTCCGGCGTTGATCTGTGTGCGCCGCGCTGTTCGGGGGTTCGTCGAAATGCTCCGTCGGCGTTGTTGCGAGGATCCAACGGCCATCGATTGACCGCAACGCGGTCGGACAACATAGCCCGAGGTCGCGAAGCGCAACCTCGGGAACGTCTCATGGCTTAATCGCACGCGTGGCGATGAAGGTGTCGAGGAATTTCGAGAGCGGGTCGAAATCCGATTCGCCGTAGCGATCCTCGTAGAAACCCGTGAGCAGAAAACCGGCAGCCAATTGGCCGCCGATTTGATCTTCGAGTGTGTGGCCGAACTCCAACGCATACCCTGATTCAATTGATTGTTTGATGTGCTCCTGATCCAGGTAGTCCAGGTCCGAATAGGGAAGCGGATAGCGAACTTCCAGATTTCCGTTCTCTTTGCGTTCATCGTCGAAGATGTACCTAATTGGATTGGTGAATCCCGCCATCAAAATGCCTCCGTGTCGCAAGACCCGAAAGCATTCTCGCCAAACCGGTACCACGTTCGGAACGAATGTGTTGGAACAGGGATGGAAAACAAAATCAAACGATTCCGAATCAAATACCGACAGATCCGCCATGTCGCCTTCGACAAAACTCATCTGCAGTCCCTCACGCTCGGCGACATAGCGATCTTGGTCCAATTGCCGAGGCGAATTGTCAAAGACCGTCACCTCCGCACCGGCCGCAGCAAGCACCGGAGCCTGTTGGCCTCCCGCTGCTGCGAGGCACAGGGTCTTCGTTCCGTCGAGTGGCGGGAACCAATCGGCAGGCACCGGAATCGTTGGTGTCAACACGATTTCGAAATCGCCATTTTTGGCCCTCCGAATCGTCGCTTGATCCACCGGTTTGGTCCAACGGTTCCCCTCATCAACCTGTTTGTCCCAAGATTCTCGGTTGTGTTTGAGAACATCCCCTTCGTTCATACATGATTCCCTTGTTGTTGAGACGATCTCATTTACGCTTGTATTTCCGACACAGACAGGCGGTGACGTCGAAAGGTTCGCAGGTCACTCCTGCATCCAAAATCCTGCCCGCGAATGAACGCGAATCGTGACCCGGCCACACCCCAGAAAAAAGGATTTGGTAGGAAAATGGAGGTAGAAAGATGAATCACTCTACATCCTTAATCTTTTCATTTTTCTGCCAATCCATTTTTTTGCCTGCTCTTCATCAGGGTGATCGCCGGAAGAACAAAAAATTACCGTAAAAGATGTTTCACGGATATAACCGAAGAGGCGCATTCCATAACTACGGAGGCGTTCAAAAATGAAAGGAGTGGAACAATCATGTTCCGCAGCGCCCTGATGTCTGACGAATGAAGCCTGACCGAAGGAGGAAGCCGAGCTTCAATATCGATTTCACGTCCAATTTGTGAACTACTGCTTTGTTCGAATCAAAGAGAGCTTGAATGTTAACCGACTTCAATGACCGGCTTGCGATTGCCAAAACAAATCTCCGCCAGAGAGATAAACTTGAATCGATGTTGCGCTCGGCTCGCCTATTGCTGTCAGAAGCAAAACACGAGCGAGCCAATTTGAAGCAGATCGTTGAGAAAGAGCATTCAGATCTCGCTGCGTTGGAAGGACTAAGTCTCACTGCGTTGTTTCATGCGGTGCTCGGCAGTAAGGAGCAGAGACTTGAAAAAGAGCGAAAAGAGTTTGTCGCAGCAAAACTGAAATTCGATCAAGCCAACGCCACCGTTGATGATCTCAGCGAGGAAGTGCAGCGATTGGAGGAAAAGTCATCGCGACTGGAAAACGCTGGCGCGGAGTACGAACGTGTGGTTGTCGAAAAAGAGCAATATCTTTCCGAAAACGACAGTGACATTGCAAGAAAGCTTGTGGATCTAACGCAGCGGCTCGCGGATTTGGCGGCAGACCACAATGAACTTGATGAAGCCGTGGATGCGGGGCAGTTCGCACTTCAAGCTGTCAAGAGAATCCAAGACACACTTGCTTCCGCCGCCAACTGGGGAGTTATGGATATGTTCGGCGGCGGCATGCTCACGACGATGGCCAAACACTCGAAAATCGACACCGCCAAGGATCAAGCTAGAATCGCGCAAAGAAGGTTACTGCGATTTGAAGAAGAACTTGCGGATGCTGACGAGCGTCTTCAGGTATCACTGCAGATCGATGGATTCTCGAAGTTTGCCGACTACTTCTTCGATGGCCTAATTTCCGATTGGATTGTGCAAACAAAAATCAGTAAGGCTAGAGCAGAATGCTCCAGCATCATCTCTCGCGTGAAAGCTGCGGTGCGAGCTTGTCAGAATCGTCGAGAGTCGGTTGAGTCAGAGATTAAGTCGCTGACGGAAAGCAAAAGAAATTTAATCGAAACGGGGTAACCGAATGAATTCAGTGCTTCAAAGGTGATGTTTCCAAGCTCGCATACGATCGAGAAGTCTGACTTCACGCACTGCAGCAGCGCCGCGATCAGCGCCACAAGAGTTCGACATGGAGGGCAGAATCCGTAATATTTCATTCGATATTTCTCATCTTCTACGGTTAGCTGGTGTACCCCCTGCGGCCATCCGGTGTGACGATCGTCCCTCTTTTTCGTCTCACGTTTTCTCGTTCCGACAAACAAATGAATTCAGTAATCCTGTTCGTCTGTCCCCACATTCGGCTGTTAATTTTCAACGCGAGTTTACGGCGTCCCTCGGCAGCGTCTGCAACGCAAACCGGTGCAACACACAGCTGCATGACCAAGTTAATGATTGGCAAATTTCTCGTCTCGCATCTGCTGTTTTTGACAGACGAATGTTGGACAGCCGAATTTTTCATTTAACACTCATTCTGGGATTCGGCTGTCAATTCTTTATGAGTGTTTCGATGGTAATGTTGCGTTGATGAAAATTGATCCACTGCATTGCCCGAAACGGAGAGTGCAGCATTTGTCGTATGAGATGTGGCCGCTGCCGTTGGCGATCTGAATATCCCGAAACTGTGAAACAGACGTCGGTTCTGTGGCAAGTGAATCGGGTTGAGCCTATGTCAACACCACCTCGGATCATTGGTGCCTGATAGACGACTTCTGCTTCTCCTCCGAAATGGAAAATGATAGCTTGTTCATAAAGCCGAAAATCCAGGTAGGCACCCCAATCAGCAAGAAAACTCTTGGTTAACTGGATTATCTCTTCACACTCGCGTCCTTGAGGTCGCCATGCAGCGTCGTCGATTAGAAACCGGTAACGGTCCTGTGTGGGTACGGCGTTAAAACGCAACCGCCCCTTGACTCGTTCCGCCCGGAAGTTGATTAGTTTGCCGTGGTTCACATTGAGCATCATCGCATAATTAAGTACCTGAACGTCATGTTCGCAAAGTAGCGCAGCAACCGTCTTCAGCTCGTACAACGCGTCATCAGCGATGAGGTCGACACGGTATTCCTTTCTGAACGCCCCATGTGATACCTCGATAGGGACCTGCGTGCGAACATCGCTGAAACCGGATGCACGGATCCGTGCCGCAACGTCCTTTTCATAGTTCTGCTCGTCACAAAGTCTTCCGAGTTCATTCTGTGAAGCAAAAGCACACCCCATCACGATCCGATCACGCTCATCAAACTCTGATTTGCTCAGGTTCCGCGGTCGGTACTGGGGTATAATAGGCAT
>NZ_ANOG01000764.1 GCF_000346295.1 Rhodopirellula maiorica SM1
TCGACGAAGCCGACGGTCAACCGCATCACCTATATGGGCGATCATGCCCCAGCTCCGCACCCATCCCGATTTGGCCGATGGTCGATCGGTGGTGGTCGAAGTTGGTGGCGGCAATACCGAATTGTTGGTCATCCGCAGCGGCAATGTCCTGCACAGCCAATCGTATCGTTTGGGGTCGCTGCGGCTGTTGCAACTGCTTGATCAAGCCAATGTGTCGGTCACGCGACGACGGAATTTGTTAGAAAGCCACATTCGGCGGATCTTAGACATGATCGTCGAAGAGGTGCATTCCGATGCGATGATTCATCTGGTGGCCTTCGGTGGCGACATGCGTTTCGCCGCGCATCAATTGCTTGATGGTTGGGATGGCACGTCACTGGCCCAGCTGTCGACGGATCGCTTGATCGAATTTACAAACGAAGTGCTGAAGCTTGACGAAGACGCGATCGTGAAACGATTCGGAGCTAGCTTTATCGAGGCCGAAACGCTTGGCCCAGCACTGCTTGCCTATTCGATGTTGGCTCAAGCGTTCAATCAGACCCACGTCTACGTTTGCGACACCAATTTGCGTGACGGGTTGTTGCGTGATATGGCGATCGGTGGCGAGTGGACTGCCGAATTTCGCAATCAAATTGTCCGCTCGGCAATCACGCTCGGGCGACGATTCGATTTCGATGAAACTCATGCACGCAACGTTGCCGAGTTGTCACGGAAATTGTTTGAACAATTGGTCGCCGAACACCAATTGGATCAGCGGCACGAAGTGATTCTGCACGTTGCAGCACTGTTGCACGAAATTGGGTTGATGATCAATGTTCGCAGCAACCACAAGCATGCTTTGTACGTCATCCGCAACAGCGGATTGTTTGGATTGTCCAAGAGCGAGTTGTTGCAAGTCGGTTTGGTGGCTCGTTATTATCGCCGCGCCTCACCTCAACCATCTCACGAAGGATATGGATCGCTGGAGCGCGAGGACCGTGTCATTGTGGCTAAATTGGCGGCGATTCTGAGGCTGGCGATCGCGCTCGATGATACTCGAAGCGGACGAATTCGCGAGATCGAATGCACTCGCGAAGGACGGCAACTCGTTATTAACGTGCCCGGCGTGGACGACGTTTCCCTTGAACAAATTGCGATGCGTCAAAGCTCGGGACTGTTCCGCGATGTGTTCGGGATGCAAGTGTTGTTGCGTAGCGGCCGTTAGTTCAAGACATCAACACCGTTACTTGATTGATTACAATGGATGCTTGGCGAAACGTTCTCGTTTCGACTTTCCCCCTCCGGGGCGTCGTTATTCGCTTGGTGCATTCCCCGTCATTCAACCCAATTCGGACTCAAAAAGAGTCCGATGAAAATACGTTCGTCGCTACCGCTCACGAACCGCAGAGGCATGTAAATGAGTTTTTCTAATGACGTTGCGGCGTTGATCAAATCTATCAGTATCTTCGGGAGTCTGGTTTTGGCGTTTTTCATTCGCAGTGAGGCCACTGCTGCCGACGATCTGTATGCGATATTGCGAGAGCGTTTGGTCGAAGACCGGATTGCATCGGCCGGAGTCAAAGACTCACGCGTGCTCGATGCGATTCGCAATACCGAGCGACACGAGTTCGTGCCCAAGAGTCAACGAGAGCGGGCCTATTTGGACATGGCGCTGCCGATTGGCGGTTCGCAAACGATCAGCAGCCCCTTCACCGTGGCTTCGATGACCGAGGCGATCGAGCCCGAGTCGACCGATAAAGTGCTCGAAATCGGCACCGGCAGCGGTTATCAGGCCGCCGTGCTGAGCCCCTTGGTCGAGCACGTTTATTCGATCGAGATCGTTGATGAATTAGGACGCAAAGCCGCGGAGACGCTCACTCGTTTGGGGTACGAGAATGTGTCGACGCGAATTGGCGACGGTTTTCTCGGCTGGCCCGATGCCGCACCGTTTGACAAGATCATCGTCACCTGCAGCCCTGAATCAGTGCCGCTGCCGTTGATCGAACAACTCCGCGAAGGCGGACTAATGATCATTCCGGTGGGGCAACGCTATCAGCAGACGTTGTACCGGATGCAAAAGGTGGACGGTAAATTGGTCCGGCAAGCTTTGCACCCCACCCTGTTTGTCCCCATGACCGGCGAAGCCGAAGAGGGACGCCAGCAGTTACCCGATCCCACTAATCCGGTGGTCGTCAACGGAAATTTCGAGACGCTGCCGAGCCAAAAACAGAGTTCGATCGAAGATTTTGTTCCCGGGTGGTACTACGGACGCCAAGTCCGCCAGGTTACTCCGGCTTCGGAATCCGACAGCGGGGGAACGCAGTCGTCGTCGGGATCGCCACGCGCGACCGTGCCCGAGGGGGAAACGTTCGTGCGATTCGAGAACGAGACATCGGGACTAAGTTCGCATTTGTTGCAAGGCATCGCGATCGACGGACGTGAAGTGTCCATGATCCGGTTGAGCGGACGCGTGCAGGTTGAAGACGTCAAAATTGGCCCCGATCCTGAATCGCTTCCGATGATCGCAATCAGCCTGTACGACGAACAGCGGCGTGATCTGGGGGCCTATTGGATCGGTCCATTTCGCGGCACTCGGTCCTGGCGTGACGTCAGCCGTTTAGTACGCATCCCTCATCAGACTCGCGAGGCGATCTTGCGGATTGGATTGTTCGGAGCGACGGGCAAGGCGGAGTTCGACGCCGTTGCTATCGAGAAAGTGGATTAGATTCTCACTTGCCTCCTCCTTTTTATTGTGCCCCGGTGTGGCGTTTTGACTCAGTCTGAGCCGCTCGTTGCTGGACCGAATAACTTGCAGGGACGCGGAAAATATCTCAATTCTGCTGCTAAAACCGTCTTTTCTGTCGGCTTCCTCCCGTTTTCGGAATGTCGAAATCCGGTGCGAGGGTTGCTAACCTTAAGGTGTGCGGGTGGTTTCGTTGCCGCCCTAGCGTGTCTGTGATCGGTAAATTTTGCCTAGGCTGCTTGTTTCCCGCATTTCAACGGTTATTCTACCGCTGATACCAATCGTATCGGATATCGCTACAAGGCTTTCATAACGCGTTCAAAAATCGACGGAGGGGATTGAATTGGCTATCAGGCATTTCCAGGTTTTGACCATCACCGCATCGGTGGTCCTATTCTCAAGCTTGCCGAATTCGGTTCAGGCAGGAGGTTCATGGGGAGGCAGCTACGGCTCGTCCGGTGGCTATTCTTCTTCGGGTGGCTCCTCCGGCGGAGGATTGTTAAGTCATCGAGCTCGCCGGTATTCGGCTGGCTCAAGTGGCGGGGCCAGCGGCGGTTCGTCCGGCGGGTACTATAGTGCCTCAAGCGGCGGCTCCAGTGGTGGATCCTCGGGCGGATCAAGTGGCGGTTCTTCCGGTGGGTACGCGGCCTCCTACGCCTCGAGCGGCAGTTCGGGCGGCAGCTCCGGTGGATCTTCCGGCGGACACGTTGGCCCGATCCGTCGACTGATCGCGAAGATGCACGCCAAGCACGCAACGCGTGGCAGCAGCGGTGGAGCGAGCAGCGGTGGGTCAAGCAGCGGTTATACCGCTAGCTACAGCAGCCACGGCAGCTCGGGTGGCAGCTCGGGTGGCAGCTCCGGCGGATCCTCCGGTGGGCGTCATGTCCGTTATGCGAGCTATTCGCTGAGCTCCGGTGGATCGTCCGGCGGGTCTTCGGGCGGATCGTCTGGCGGCGTGATCTACGGTCACTACTCGAGCCCGATTTCCTCGGGTGTCGATGCGGGTTACGAATCTCCGGTCATCGAATCGGGCTACGAAACATACTCGGCCCCGATCCAAGGCACGATCATCGACAGCAGCCATGACTCGGGCGTCAGTGCCCCGGTGCAAAGCTCCGACGACCAATCGGCATCGTCCGCAACCGAATCGATCAACGATTCGACTCGTTACGAATCGGCCAAGCCAAGCATCGAGCAAGATTCGGCGCTTTTGACTGTGGCAGTGCCAAGTGACGCGACCGTCACGGTGAACGGTCATGCCACAACTAGCGAAGGCAATATTCGTCAGTTCATGTCTCGCGGGTTGAAGGATGGTTACGTTTACACCTATGTGGTCAACGTCGATTACACCGTCAATGGCGAGACGCAATCGGATTCAAAGGAAGTCAAACTTCGTCCCGGCGATATCGAGCAGATCGTATTCGACTTGAACGAAGCCAGCGACACTGCGAACGCCGAAGACAACGTGGCTGCGAAGACCGACGAAGTGATTACGGTTGTGAAGTTGCATGTGCCCGAAGACGCAAAAGTCATTCTGGCTGGCAATGAAACCGCAGGACAAGGTTCGATTCGTACCTTCCGCACCAACCAATTGAAGGTGGGTGAACAGTGGAGTGGTTACACCGTCCACGTTACCGCGATCGTCAATGGTCAACCGATCAGCAAAGAACGCACGGTCGACGTGATTGCCGGTGGTACGACGGAACTCGAGTTCGAATTCGATAATTCGTCGATTGCCCAGCGTTAATTTTGCGGATTGCATTTCGTCTTAAAACGGAAAGCAAATCATCGATCAGCCGCGTTCTCCTTTCGAGAACGCGGCTTTTTGTTTGGCTGTTCACTATCCGGGCAGTGAACGCATCTGTACTTCCACGCGTCCCGGACTAACTTAGAACGGTCTACTTTATCCATGCTTTCGGGGAGCTCCCTTAGCGAAATGTCGTCCGAAGAAACTCCTCAGGTGTCGCCACGCATTCGATGGGTCCTGTCGATCCTGGTGTGTGCTCATCTGATCGCCCTTGTCTTGCCTCCTCTCGCTTTCCAGACTCGTGGTGCGTTGGGCGATTCACCGTCGGTACAGACTCTGATGTCGATGGTACGTGGTTACACGCAGTTCCTGTATATCGACCGGGGGTACGCTTTCTTTGCTCCCGATCCGGGACCAAGCCATCTGATTCAAGCCGCGATCACCGATGCATCGGGCGAGGTCGACGAGAGGATGATTCCGAGTCTGGATGATCAATGGCCGCGTCTTCTTTATCATCGTCATTTTATGTTGGCTGAATATTTAAGCGAGATCTATCAGCCGCCAACTCCGTCCGAAGAGTTTGCGGAATTGGATCCAGTCGGGGCGCAGTTGTGGGAACAATCGCGTGCTCGTTACGAGTACGTTCGCCAATCAATCGTTGATCATCTGCAACACAAAAACAATGGTCGACGCGTGGTGATTCGTCGTCTTGAACATGCTTTGCCTGGTTTCATCGAACTTGCCAATGATCCCATCCCGCTGAACGATCCGCGGCTCTATCGCGTGTTGCGTGACCAAGCCTTTGATCCCGAACAAACCAACGACACATCAAGTAACCTTCCGGAGGCGATTCCGGCGCCGAAAAATGTTCAGCCCGACGACGAATCAAGTTCCTCGGGTGTAAGCGAATCCGAATCTGCAACGCCGAATCCGCCACCCGCGGCCGGTTCCGAGATTGACTCAGAGGCCG
>NZ_ANOG01000765.1 GCF_000346295.1 Rhodopirellula maiorica SM1
ACTCCCAGACTCCCAGACTCCCAGACTCCCAGACTCCCAGACTCCCAACTCCCAACTCCCAACTCCCAACTCCCAACTCCCAACTCCCAACTCCCAACTCCCAACTCTCCCTTGCGAGCGCGACAAAAAATTTGATAACGCTGAAGAACCTGCCCCCTCTTTTGCCAGAGCGAGTCCATTGAAGCAATCCGATCACGTTATCACAGCCTTGTGTTGCCGAATTGTCATCCTTGTTGTTGGTACTTGGCTTGCGTTATCCCCTGCTATCTCGCTGGCGCAGTTGCCTGACGGGCTGACCAAGTCTCGCTGGGCGATGGATGACCCTATCTATTCGGAAAAATACGGCGACGGCGCGGGCAAGCTTGATCTGCCTGGCAAAGTCAAGCAGGCAGCAGATGCTCGATTTGTCGAAGGATTGTTCGGCTGGTATGGCGCGGCCGGAATCAGTTCGCTCGGCAAGAACGGCAACGCGATGGGGACACTCGAGGCGGGAGCCACTGGTTATTGGACTTCGTATTTCACTAACCGCTTCGGTTTGATCGCTGCTGTGAACGACCAAGACTCGTACATTGGAGGCGAAACGGGACTTCGTCTTCAGACGCCTACTCGGCTGGCTCCGTTTGTTGGGCTCGGTCTCTTCGCTGGATACGCTGACAGCGAGGAATTGGCCGATAACGATGACATCGACAATGACGAGGATGGACACATTGACGAATGGGGAGAAGAAAAGACACGGTTCGATGGCGTCTTGGCCGCAATCTATCCCGAAGCGGGTGTTCATTTTTGGTGGACGCCACGTCTACGCCTAAGTGCGTATGCCCGACAGATGATCACCACAGAAGGTCGCGACAGCGACACCGTCTACTTTGGCGGCACAATTGGAGTATTTTCGCGGTAAGCAAGTCGAGTTAAGCGACGTAGATCTGGCAGATGCGTGATTCCCCGTCGACGAAAGTGGCGAAAAATCTAGTCGCGACTGCGAAAACGGGAAACCAGCTCTGGGTGGGGCTCGTGGTGTTAGAAA
>NZ_ANOG01000766.1 GCF_000346295.1 Rhodopirellula maiorica SM1
TTTTTTGGACTCTTGGCTTCATTCTCCCACCACTCGCTGGGGCCCTCGCTTTCGACGTCGTTCCAGACCTCCAGGAACTTTGTTTTCATCTCGGTGAGCTTCTCAGGCATTTCGCTGGCGAGATCGTGTTCTTCCTTCCAATCGGTCTCGATCTCGTAAAGCTGGAATTTCGTCAAGTCTTTGTTCACGACGAGCTTCCAGTTGTCAATTCGCATCGCCGCGTGGCTATTCTCGGGCGCAATGTGGGTCCGCCAGAACATTGGAACTTGGCGCTGCAGCTTGTGACCCGAGAACGCTGGCAGCATGCTGACACCGTCGATCGTGCGATCACTGGGAAGTGGAATATCCAGCACGTCCAAGACCGTTGAAAAGATATCCGAACCGATGATTGGAATGTTGCTTTCGGTCCCTGGCGTGACGTGTCCTGGCCAACGCACAATTGCGGGAACGCGAATCCCACCCTCGTGATCGTCTCGCTTGCGGCCTCGCAGTCCTCCGGTGGATCCTCGGGTGCGACCATGAGTGCCTTTTCCTTCAGGCCCATTGTCGCTAGTGAAGATCACGAACGTGTTGTCGCGCAACCCTTGCTCGTCAATCGCTTCCATTAACTTGCCGAAGGCGTGATCCAACTGAGTGACGTTGCCGTGGTGCTGTCGCAGATTGGGATCATCCAGATCACTGTATAACTCCATGAATTTCGGATCCGACTCAATCGGCAAGTGCGGCTCGTGAGTCCACACGGTCATGAAGAACGGCTTGGACGAATCGCGTTCGTTTGTCATCCAAGCGATTGCTTCGTCGGCAACCAGCGGTGCCGAGAATCCTTCCAACGGTCCCACCTCGTTCCCATTGCGAACAAAGTTGTTTGGATCTTTGTGCGAAGGGGACGCATTATTCTGCGTCGCAAACCACCAATCGTATCCATGATCATTCGGCTGGGGTTGCTTAGGGCTGTTGAAGTGGCCGTTCAAGTGCCACTTGCCGCTGTGCATCGTCTGGTAACCCAATGGCTTGACCATTTCGGGAATGGTGATTTCGCTCGCTCGCAAATGGGTCTCGTGACCCGAGGGCACCCACCGCCAAACGCCATTTCGATACGGGGTGCGTCCCGTCAAAATCGATGAACGACTCGGCGAGCATACGCCGCACGCCGAATACGCCTGAGTGAACCGAACGCCTTCTTTGGCAAACTGATCCAAATTGGGCGTTTCAATCTTGGGATGTCCATAACAGGCCAAGTCGCCCCAACCAAGATCATCGGCGAGGAAGACCACAAAGTTGGGACGTTCGCGGTCGGCGTCTGCTGCGATGGCGACTACCGGACAGCAGAGAAAAATTAGCAGGGCGATTCGTTGCATGAGATGTCGTTGTTGGGGATAGGGAAGCGAAACGACTTTTCGTATCGACCTAC
>NZ_ANOG01000767.1 GCF_000346295.1 Rhodopirellula maiorica SM1
GTTTTTGAAAAAGTTCGTAGGTTGCCGTATATCCGTTTCGCAGCCTGTCGCGAAAATTTGAGGCATCGGTGGAAAATGCCGCCAAGAAATTGAATGCGAGAAAAATGCCAATCATCGCCACCACGATCGTCCAAATCAGAGGGCGATGTTCGTGGATGGATTTTACGCCGGCCGGTTGACGTAGTGGCAAGTACTTGGGACTTTGCGTCGCCGACAATTGAATCGGGTTTCCGTTTCCAATCTCGAATGCGAGTGGTTGCAAATAGGACTGGGATATCGACGCAGAGGCTTTGGTTTGTCGTCGTCCTACCAAGTCAAAGAGATCCTGCGAGACGTCGCCATAGTATTTTTCGAATCGATCGTCTTTGAGCTTTTTCTCTAAAAACGCGTGACATAACACGGACATCCCGATAAAGGCCGATGTTTGGTAGCCGTCGCGAAAGCTGGGAATATTGTTGACTCGGCCAAAAATGTTACTGCGACCTCGTACCCCCAATCCATAATGGGATGCCACCACCAGATTCCGCGTGTGAGAATTAAAGTCCGGAAGACTGTAGCGTGCATCCAGCTCGGTGGTGAAGAACGTGGCGACAGGGAAAATCGGACGTGCCTTTTCCAGAATCAAATTCTTGTCTTCCCAGCTAGAACCGAGTATCCCAACCGCACGCACCCGGCTCGGGTTGATCAACCGCGATGAAGCCATCTTGCCAAGCTCTTGCATCGATCGATTCAAGTAATCTTTGACCGTGGAATGGTCGCCGCGAGAATCCCCGCCGGATGACTGGCTACCGGAGTCGGCAATATCTTTTAGATAGGGGATGACGACCGGCTGCTGATTGCTCGTTTCAAACAGACTCTTCTGCATTTCCTCGACATAGCTAAGCGAACTCTGTTCGGCAAAGATCACCAATTTGTTCGTCGATCCATCGGATGGCCATACTCCACGAAGAGTCAGTTCCCGTTGCAGTGCGGTCAAAAGCCGCTCGTCCGATCCGATCGTGTGAATCAATTTGACGAAGCGGTGGGATCCAATCTTCAAATCCGTTTGCCCTGCTGACAATCCCAGACTACGGTCCGACGCCGTGCAGCTAGTGTTGCATACGACCGCACCGAGACCCCAATCGTCGAAAAAGGACGCGACGGTACGATCGGACTGCTGCGTCAAATCCAATTGCTTACCGTCTCGGACGAGATCGCGTAATGAGCCGCTAAACGTGGGGCCAAGCAGTGCGAAAGCGGCGTTTTTCTTGTCGCTAGTGTCAACGACGATCGGTTGCAGAATATCGTAGAGCGTCGAAAGCGGTTGCTTGCCGAGATGAGTTTCTTGGATCCACGTGATCAGGATATAATCGTCAGTATTGCGATGTTTATAGAGTTTCGTCGGTAGAAACGGGTCGATTGTGACGGCGGTCGATTGACGATCCATGGGCGGTTCGACAGGCGGATCACCAGTCCGATCGACTGCTGCATCGGGATCCTCTATCCGCTCCGAAGGCGGAGGTTCTTGGTCGACCTCCGAAGGCGATTTAATTTCGGCCGCACGTGTTGAAAAGTGGTATGTCAGCTTGGACGGCCGATAGGTCATGCGGTTGGGAAACGACAGGTTGAATCCTTGGTTGGCCAAAGCCAACTCAACGGCGTGACGTTTTCGCACATGACTCTCTAGCCCGCTACGATCGGTGTGGACGGCGCCTGGAACAGGGACGACAAGATACATGATTCTGCCGTCGTCGCCGAGTTTCTCTTTCAGGATGGTTGTCACATCCGATGCGGCTAACAAATCCGGTACCTTCGACGCAATCTCTTGTAGTTGATCACCGTAGACATGGGTGAACGGATCGTCCCACATCGATCCGGGCAAACTAATTGTCCCTTCGATGGACGGATACATTTCATTCGATACGGCGGTCGGAATGGCTGGCGGCGATAGATCCGACACCACGGGATTGGCACCTGGGCGAAGCCCGAACAAGGCCGCGATCCCAACAATCAATCCACCTCCCATCCAGGTGAAAACAGTCGGCAAAGAGCCACGCTCGCCACTCATGTTGAAAACCACACGCTGTCAAGTAAGCCAATACATCAATCCACATCTGAGATTCAGTATAGCTGCCAAAACACATGGTTCCACCTTCGAGAGGGGTTTGGTGCCTTTTTAAGTGTCGTCCTAGAGTGGACGGTTGACCACCGTGATAAAGTTGTCTCGCCGGAGATGCATTTGTCGATCCGTGCCGTCGCTTCGTGCGGCAGCACCTGATCCGAGTGTGCTTGGCAATGCATTCACTCGATGAAAGACGGTGCACTCGATGAAAAACTGAGTGAATTGGATCGCTGCTCGTTTCCATCCGCTGCACATCGCCGCAATCGGCGATGTCAATCGCTTACACAGCAATGGATCACTCCGCGGTTTGGCTGTCTTCACCCGAGTTGGCTTTCGCGTCGCGGTCGCGGGCGTGTTGCCGAATCGCTTGCTTAGCATGAGTCAGCCGTGCGGGCCACTGGAAGCTTGGTGCTTGCTCGGGATCATACTTCGCAAGGTGTCCCTTTAATCGTGTTGTCGGCTTGCTGTAACTGAATTTGACATCGCCGAAAACTTCACGACACATCGCCGCTAACCCCGGATCATACTCAATCAATTCCACTCGAGTGTTGACATGATTGTGGTCGTGGTCATTGACGCGATTGTCGTCGAACCAAGACTGCGCGCCTTCGGCAAAATACTCGAACCGATTGACGCTGGCATATTTTCCTTTCCAAAGCCCACGCTTCATCGCGTCCTTGTAGGTTTCTTTTAGCCGATTGTCAAAACTGGGGTCGACATTAACCATGCCTCGCAGATGGATACAATGAGCAAGCTCGTGGATCAGGATGCTCTCGGCAGCATACGGGTCGCCCGGATAGGCCAACAGATTCTCTTCGCCGACCGAACAAAATGGGTCGGTTTCACTGCCGCCGGTGCCACGTGCCCTCGCGTCCCAGTAATCTTTGGCGTCGAGTTGCGAAAAACCGGCAGGTGCCTTGCGAGCGAAATGAGCGAACTCTGGCAAATCGGTTGTGAATTCATCATGAGCCATGATGCACAACCGAGCTCCGCTATCGGTCATCGCCTGCAGCACGTCGGCACGATTGCCAAGCATTTTTTCGATCAAGTATTTGGCTTCTTGCAGAGCATACGGATTGACCGTTGCCGAGGCTACGATCGGAAAACCTTTTGCTTTGATTGATTGTGAGTAGAACGACGGCACCCCTTGTTGGCTATCGGGATCGAAACGTACCCCTTGCACCCGAGTATGGCTGGTGACCGTTTGCTCGCGGTTGTCTTGACGACCGACGATCGCAAACTGGTGGCCAAGCGAGGTGGTGATCACGGTGTCTTCGCCCGGTTCCAATGTTCCGTTGGGAACTCGTTTGCCTTTGGATTCGAGCCAAAAGATATCGATTGTTTGATCGCTGGCGTTGATGATTTGAAGCTTCGGTCGTTGGCGAACCTCAGTGGTTTTACTCTTGGTTTCCGCCGACGCAGAGGCTGCGGAGATTAGCAGCACGATAGCTAGGCGAGCCAGGAGACGTAAGCAGTGACCACGGTATCTATGCATGGGTTCCAATCCGAGAGGGGGCTGCAAGCAGCCAAGGGCAATGGTTTTTCGACTGCACGATTATAACCAGCCATCATCCACCTCTTGCAGTCCAAGCACAACAAACGATGCGTATCGGTCGTTCTGAGCGCATTCACTTGGCCTACGGTTGTATGCCTCGCCCACCTCTTTCCTTTTCGCCAAGCTGGGGACCTCGGGATCTCGGCTTACTCAGGGTCTCAGCCTACTCAGAATCTTCGTCCGGAGGGATGCGTTTGGATTCGAGGATCGATTCGATGCGGACCGCTTTCTTGCCTTTGAAGGCACCCGCTCGGGCGTTGAATTTAGGCACGTCCTGGATCGACAGTTCCAGTGGCGAATTGACCTCTTTTTCGGTCGTGATCACGTCGCCGACCGACAGTTCCAATAGATCGCCGGTGCGGATTTTGGACCTTGCCAAGGTGACGACCACATCCACCGGAGCCGCTTCGATGCTGGTGGAGATTCGTTCGCGTGACTTTTCCGTTGGCTTTCCTTTGCCGTAGCCGACCCATCCGTTACGCGACAACTGGGAATTGAATCCTTCGATCGTGTTGAACGGAATACACAGATTCATCATGCCACGGTTCTTGCCCAGCATGACTTCAAAACCGACCAAAATGATCACTTCGTTCGGTGGAACGATTTGCACCAGCTGAGGATTGCTTTCCATCCGGTCGACCTCGAATTCGAGTTCGACGATGTTTTCCCAGGTGACTTTAAGTTGCTCTAGAAACAGATCGACGATTCGGCGAATCAGTCGCGTTTCGATTTCGGTCAGCGGTCGACGTATCGCTTCACCCGGTTTGGGGTCGCCGCCTAGCATGCGGTCGATTACGGCGTAGGAAAGCGTCGGTGCGACATCAAGAATCCAGTGGCCTTCGAGCGGGCTGGGTTTCAACACGCTAAAGCAACTGGGGTTGTCTAAGCTGAAGACGAACTCGCTGTAGGTCAGTTGGTCGACGCTCAGCAATTTGACTTCGGTCATCGTCCGCAGCAAACCGGACATCGACGCGCCATAGTTTCGGGCCAGCGTTTCGTGCAGCGAATGCATCGCCCGCATCTGGTCCTTGCCAACGCGTTCGGGACGTTTGAAGTCGTACGATGTGACTCGTGTTCCTTCGGGCAACAGCCCCGACATTTTTTGATGGGATGTTTTCCCACGCGGTGGTACCGCCGATGCTTCGCTCTGCTTTGCTTCGGCAGCTTCGGGATCGGTCGCATCTCGCGCCGGTCCATCGACTGTTTCCATCGCCTTGAGCAAGCTTTCGACTTGGTTCTGGCTGAGCGATTCGTCTGACATATCCCTTGTCCTTATTGATTGCGATCTTCGCTTCGGTGGCAAACCCGATTCGTCGCACTAAGTTCGCACGTGACCATCGCCACGGACGATGTATTTGTATGTGGTCAATTCGCGAAGTCCGCATGGGCCACGCGCGTGAAATTTGTCGGTCGAGATGCCAATCTCGGCGCCCAAACCGAACACGCTGCCATCGTTGAATCGTGTGCTGGCGTTGACCATTACGGCCGCGCTATCGACCAGCGTCGTAAAGGTTTCCGCAGCCCGCAGATCGCCGGTGACGATTGCATCGGTGTGATGAGAACCGTAACGATTGATGTGTGCCGCAGCGTCCTGGAGCGATCCGACCACTGCCACACTGATCGTGGGACCCAAATATTCAGTCGACCAATCTTCGTCCGTCGCTGGCAAGGCATTGTCGATCCACGAGATAGCTCGTTCGTCGGCGCGAATTTCAACGCCGCGTTCGGTCAGCCGTTTCGCGATGGCGGGAATGGCGTCGGCCGCGATTTTTTCGTGTACCAACAATGATTCACAGGCATTGCAAACGCCCATTCGCTGGCACTTGGCATTTTCGATGATGTTGACCGCCATCTCGATGTCCGCATCTTGATCCACATAGACGTGGCAATTGCCGTCAAAGTGTTTGATGACGGGCATGGTGGCTTCGGCGGCGACGCGGCGGATCAGCCCTTCCCCACCACGAGGAATCGTCACGTCGATCAGTTCGCCAAGCGACAGGAATTCACCGACAGCTTGCCGATCGGTAGTCGAAACCAACTGCACCGCATCTTTGGGGACGCCGCACTCCTGGGCCGATTCTCCCAAGACTTTGACGATCGCTTTGCTGCTATGAATCGCTTCTTTGCCACCACGCAAGATCACAGCATTGCCGCTTTTGACACAAATGCCCGCAGCATCGGCGGTCACGTTGGGCCTGCTTTCGTAGATGAAAAAGACGACGCCTAGAGGGACGCGTCGCTTCAGAATTTGCAGTCCACCCGGTCGTGTGTGTCCTTCGATCACTTCGCCGACGGGATCGGGAAGCATCGCGATTTCCTCGAGTCCGGTGGCGATCGACTTAATGCGGGCGGCATCCAATCGCAATCGATCGATCGCAGCGTCGGTTAAACCGTAGTCCGCGGCCGCCGCAAGATCTTTTTCATTTTCTTGGATAATCGGGTCGGTCGCCGCGACCAAAGCCGCCGCAGCATGACGGAGCCAGCGGTTTTTGACCTCTGCGTCCAACGAGGCGAGTTGATACGAGGCCGCACGTGCCGCTTCAGCGGTTTGCAGGCAATATTGAGCGATTTCAGGGGTAGCAGCAGTCGTCGACATGTTGACCGGAAGGGTTCCAAGCGGCATCAAATTAGGCAATTTCGAGGCTTTAGCAGCCTTTGTGAGATTGTCGACGATGTAGTGCGAGGGGTCAACGGCGAATTGATCACGAAGCCAACGCGGTTCGTGATTTCCAGACGGAATACACCCATCGCAGAGTCGCGTAGACCGCAATTGCGGTCAGAATGCCCGCAGTGTCCGCCACGAAATCCATCGGATCGGGTGATCGTCCGCGGACAAAGCCTTGGGTGTATTCGTCGATCGCCGCGTAGCTCATTCCTATCACCGCAATGATGCTGAAACGTCGAACGAGCCGATCCGAGGTCGTCACGTAGCACATCAGCAGTCCCAACCCCCCGAAAGCCATGAAGTGCATGAGCTTGTCGCTGATCTTCGGCGGTTTGATCATCGAGCTGGGAATGTGAGTGAGCACGAAGATGACCAACCAATAGCCCGCCAACGCAAAGAATGCTAGCCGGAAGCCAAGGATCGTTTTTTTCGTGATAGACTGCATCGATGTCCCCATGTTGGGATAAGCTGGAGCAGAAGACATTAGAAACTCCGTTTTGTTCGAGACAAGGTGTACGGACAAGGACCGGCAGTGGGCGAAGCGGCTAATGCCGGGCTTTCCCCTCTGACGGGTGCGTCTGTGGTGTCTGATCTTCCATCTACATCCCCTTTCCAATTTGCTAGATAAGGTATCGACGGTGCTAAACCAGCTGCTTTGCAAGTGTTTCGCGATCACATCCATGACTAACATCAACGTTTTCACGCTGGCGATCGTCCTCTCGACGATTTTTGGGGTGGGCTCACCGGAAACGGCTCTGGCCCAATCTTCCGAATCCAACCCGACCCCTGCAGCGGTTCCATCGGAATCCGATGCAAAGGTTGATGAGAAAACTGACAGCGAAAAGGCAAACGCTGCAAAGAATTGGAAACCGCTGGAAGGTTCCTGGGTCGTTTGTCAATTTGGGGGTGATGGAGAAGTCGAAATCAAGGGCAATTCGGCCAAGATCGGTTACGGCGATCCGCTTTCGGGCATTCGCTGGGAAGGCGACGTGCTTCGGGAAAACTATGAGATCGCATTGGAAGCACGGCGGACCGAAGGCTACGACTTCTTTTGCGGTTTGACGTTCCCGGTGGGCGAATCCAAGGTCAGTTTGATCATGGGCGGTTGGGGCGGCGGGATCCTGGGGATCAGCAACGTCGACGACAATGACGCCAGCCAGAATGCGACGACGCAATTTCGCAACTTTGACAATGACACCTGGTACAAGGTGCGTGCTCGCGTGACCGACAAGGCAATCGAGTGCTGGATCGATGGCAAAAAACTGATCGATCAATCGCGTGAAGGTCACGTTTTTGATATTCGTGCCGAGATGGAACAGTGTGAACCGCTGGGGGTAGCCGCTTTCCAGTGTGATTCCGAGATTCGCAACATGCGGGTCCGCCGATTGACGGCAGAGGATCTAGCGTCTGAAAATCAGGATGAATCAGACAAGGCCGCATCCAATGCGGACACCGCGAAGAAAAACACCGCGAAGAAAAACGATGTGAAGCAAAAGGAATCAAAGTGAGTGATCGAGAAACGGATATTCGTGCGTTTGAATCTCCCGAGGTACAGCAGCAAGCCAAGATGATGTTCGAGTCCGACTCGTACTGGATGGGGCGTGCGCTCGAATTGGCGTTCCAGGCGGTGGACGCGGACGAGGTTCCGGTCGGTGCAATCATTGTTCGCGATCACTCCATTATTGGGGCGGCATCAAATCAACGTGAAAGCTTGAAAGATCCGACCGCTCACGCGGAAATGATTGCGATCACGCAAGCCGCGGCGGCGGTGGAAGATTGGCGTCTCGAGCAAACGACGCTCTATGTCACCCTCGAACCGTGCATTATGTGTGCCGGCGCGATCTTGCAGTCGCGAATCCCTCGCGTCGTCTTTGGTGCGACGGACCCCAAGGCCGGCGCGGTGGCCAGCATGTACCAATTGCTCGAAGACACCCGGTTGAATCATCGCTGTTTGGTCACGTCTGGGGTGATGGCGGATCGCTGTGGCAAAGTGCTGACCGATTTCTTTGCCAGCAAACGGGCGATGGGCAAGAAATAAGCACGTAGCCGGAAGGAACGTGGACAGGAGTCGTTCGGCACTTTGAAGCATTACGTACCCGTGTTTTGCAATGTTTCAAAAACCCTACGAGTAAGCGAGGAATCTCAAAACGCCGGGAAATCGCTCGCTTACGCATTTTGAAGTGGTGCTTTTGTATCGAGGGGCAACGCCCCGGAAGTTTACCTAGCCCAGCCCAGCGGGCTGGGGCCAAGACAACCAATGAACCGAATTTCTCTCCCCCCTTTCCCCGCGAATCGCCTTCCGGCGATTCGCGGGGAAAGGGGGGAGGGCGTCTTGCCCGGCTTGCCAGGTAGCAGCCAGTTGTCGCACCGACCGGGGCAAGCCCGGCGGAAGCGAGATTCACCCGGCCCGCTGGGCCGGGCGAGGCAAATTGCCCAGCCGTTGGCCCGCAACACGAAGAACAGCTCAACTTCAAAACATTCGCGTTCGGGTTGTGATGACCTCGAAAAACACGACTCAAAATTGCTTCACAGCGTTGCGTTTTTTGCTGGCGTCCACCATGAAGTACCGCATTTTTAGGTCAACAATGGGGCGCAGGGTCGTTGGCGACTCACTTTTTTACCGTCAGCTCGATTGCGAAACCCCCGGAATTTGCGGGAAAGCAATGGCAAAGTGTTCCGGTTTTGCAGATTCTCGGACTTTTGCTGCTTCTGTTGCCAAACAAACTAAGCCTTCGCGATCGAGCCAGCCGATACTACCGGTACAACCCGAATTGCTCTCTCGCAAATCGCTTTGACCCTGAATGGGTGTTAGGCGGTCAGCGTGAGAATAATTCGGTGTGAACCCGCCACGACTTTGTGTTGACGTTGTCGATCACAGAGGGCGGTCAATAGGCATAGAGTGACGGATGTGTCACTTGACAAACCAAACTTCATGAAGACGGTGGAACACGCGATGTCGGTACGGAAGCTGACGGCAAGCCTGCTCACAACATTAGCGATGCTAGGCGCCATTGCCACAGGAAATGCACAAGACCATGTGCCACCAGCGGACCCGCTAGCGTTCGATCCTGACTTTCAATGGTTCCGGCCTGTCTATGACATGGACTTGGCCGATATGAAGCCAAAGAAGCGGGCCAACACAGGTTGGTTCGCAACTTACGATCGATTGGCTCTGTACGCGTCGCGGCCTGAGTTAGAGCTCGTGCAGGACGCTGAAACGAAACTCGATCAAGGGTGGGGACATCGGTACGAAATCGGCTACATGTTGCCCGATGTCGAACACGGTTGGATGTTCACCTACACTCAGATGAACGGGCCTGGCGAACGAGACGTCGTGGCTCGCGAGCGTCTGATTCGATTCGGTGTCGTTGCTGACCCCGACGATGTCGATGACCCAGGACCCGTTATTCAAGGCGATGGTAACACCCCTGGCTATGACCAGCGGCTGTATTTCGTCGGCGATTCGGTCAACGTCATGGATTTCAACAGCTACGAACTGAACAAGACTTGGCGAATGGAGCCGTATCATTACGGTGGTATCCTTGAACCATTCGTCGGTTTCCGCTGGGCCCGGTTGAACGATTACAACAGCCAGCAGAACTACATCACCACCGCCGACGGTTCGGCACTTCCCGACGTCAACTTGGGTGATGACTACGAACAATTGACAACCGATTCGGTGATCACCGAGAACGAAATCTTGGCGGCACAATTTGGTTTCCGATATGTCAAGTTCCGTGACCGCTTCACCTACTCCGCTGACTTCCGCGGCATGGTTGGTGGCAGTCTGCAATGTGCGAAATCACAACGTGATGTCGAAACGACGGTTGGAGTCGGAGATGTTCCTGACAACAACTTCTCGACACAAACACGTGCCTTGTATGATCGGAACGAAGAGTTCGTGATCGGGTTCGATGTTCGTGGCGAACTGGCTTACCAATTGACCGAGGCGATCAAAATTCGCACCGGGGTTCAAGTGATCGACTTGGCAACCGGAATTTGGCGAGGCGGACCTGTCGACCCATCCGGCACCAACCAACAACAAGGTGGCTCGCAAGACCAAGATGTTGTGATGGTCGGTGCGACGTTCGGTATCGAACTGAATCGCTAACACCTAAGCACACCACGCTTATTATTTGACCGGGACATGTTTATTGCATGTCTCGGTTTTTGTATGCGCGAATCGACCTCGCGCCAAAGAGATGGAAACATCGGGGACAGCAACCTCGGGGGCAGCCGATACTGACTTGAGCTCAGAATTGACTGCGGTTTCGCTGCTGAGTAATATTGGTTCTATGTCCCACCTTCCACTCGTTGTCGCCGGTCCCCTCCGCCGCACAGCTGTCAATTCAGTTGCCGCGGGTGGCTTGCGTCTGGCCGTTTTGGTTTGGTTGGTACTTTCTCAGTTCCCGCTGCCGGTGCTGCATTCGCACGAGACTTTACGCGACAGTGTGCTCACCGCTCATCTCGCTCGGCATCATCAAATCGATGCTGCCGTGGCTGCCCAACACACCGTTGACTGTAACGCCGCAGTGTTCGAGGTTTATGAGTGCCAGGAATTGCATTGGCACTTGTTTTTGCCGTCTGATTTTCTGGCGCGCGGTACCGACGAGATGAATGGACCTCATTCGGCTTCGTTCTCGCCATTGGGCATTTGGGGCGAGGATGGCGATTCCGTCGTGGATCACGACTCGGCGATTGTGTGGAGTTTGCTGCACGCGTATGCATTGAATCGCTGGGTCGTGGTTGGTAACCCCGATGTTGCCGTGCCGCCGTCGCCCGACAGTCTGCCATCTCATTCTTTTACGCAAACCTATCTTGATGTGCCTCTCTGCACACTCGTTTGCGTGATGCGGACCTAGTTCGTTTTTGCTCTCGCTAGGTAAGCGTTCCTTCAATTGTGCACACGCATGCGCATGATGTCGGTTCGCGTGTCGCCCGTTGACACCCCAAGCGTAAATGGCCCCACGTCTGTCTCTCTCTCTCTCCCGCACACCGTCTTTGGATTGTTACAAGGACACTTTGGCAAATACGAATCATGCAAAAGAAATCCCTTTACGCGGTCGGGCTCTGCACGCTCGTTCTCTGTATCGCATTTTTGCTTTGGCCGAGCACCGAAAAGCCGACTCGAGAATCCGCCGAGCCCACATTGACCGACGCAGATTCGGCAACGCTTTCTACTGCGGAAATTCGCACGGTCAAATTGTC
>NZ_ANOG01000768.1 GCF_000346295.1 Rhodopirellula maiorica SM1
CTTGCCGCGTACCAAGTATCACACGCGACCGCGCCAACCAGCTTGATCACCCCATGGAAGCAGGTTGTCGATCCACTCAACCCACCGACAACCGTGGCGAACCGTTTGGAAACGCAGAAGGCTCTGTATTGGAAAACCGCGCTCGGTACACCAACGACAACGACGTCGGACCTATTAATTGGGCTCGATCCGACACCAGCAACTGTCGCTGACGATGGGCAGGTCTTTCAGAACATACAGGCGTCACAGCGGCCAATGACTGGTGTGACGGAATACAAAGCGCAGCTCGAGGTGTCGGATGGAATCACACTCAATTCAATGACGTCATCGGGCAGCGATCTTCCCGCATTACAAACTGCGTTAGAAGGCATCGTTCGTACAAGCGACGCGCCGGGTGGCTTCGCGTCGTATATCGGATACAAGATCATCGACGATCATGTAGCGTCGACATCATTCCTTACGGCGGGCGTGCATGTTGTCAAAACCGACGGCTCCATCCAAACGTATTTCAATAATTTGCGTCCAGAACGAATCCTGTTGTATCCCACCAGTTCGAATACCCCCATCTCGGTGGGATTCTTGGAAGGAACAGACCTGACGTTCTCCGATAGCACTGTCGCGACGGCCGATCCCGACTTGGACATTAACATTCAAATCGTCGACGGCGGCGGTACGCTCAGCACTGTCAGTTCTCCGGCAAATATCGCCGGTCTTAACGCCGAGCTGGGAGCCTTGACCTACACGCCACCCGATTCGACTCCACGCCGTGTTGTCATTAAGTTGACGATCAGCGGTCCCGACGACATGGGAATAGTTGGCGTTCGAGCGATCGCCATTCGCACGTTGATCCTCGACGCGGGCCCAAAGTTTGTTCGCCGCGGCCTGGCAAGAGCGCTGAATACGCCCGCCAGCCTGACCGCTCTAAAAAATGCGGTGGCCGACACCCAGACGGCGATAACAGACATTGGTGGCTTGACGGCTCAAAAGGGCGCGTTGAAAAACGCCGTCGATAAGAATCTATCGATCAGCAATACCGTCCTTCGCGCTGACCTGGCACTCGACGCACCCAACGCCGCATTGAATACCAAGATCGCCGACATCAGAACAGAACTGACGGGCTATGCAAGTCATCCGAAGTATCAGTTCATCAAGACGGATTCGGCATCACAAACGGTAGACCAGATCGCGTCGTCGATTCCGGCGAACCCAGCTACGACCAGTGCGATAGATCAGTTTGAGGATAAATATGATGAGTGTAAAGTCCTTTTGGCAGCCGAATTGGTCAAGGTCATTGAGGTAAGGGACGGCACGGGCGATCCGCCCACCGCGATGTTTGCACTTGCCAATAGAATCAAGACGTCACTACACGAACGGCGCGAGAAATTTGTTGACCAGCTAAAGCGAGCTAAGACTGCCCACGAATCCAAGTTTGATACAACGAAGCCCCCAGACGATTCGGCAAAAGACGCGATGGACACACTCTTCTTAGCCACGGGCAACGTAAGTAATAGTCTGTTGTTCCGGATAAATGAGTTCAACAAGACGCTGAAGTCAGACTCGACGATCACTCAAGTTCAAGACAGTGAATCAACGATTGATAAGCTGTACCAATTGGCCGTTCATATCCTGGGCGATAAACCTGCCGAACCCGATTTGACGGACGATGCCAAGGACGCGGTGAGCCTGATCAAAGCTCGCTGGGAGGCAGCCAAAGTGTCTGTCTCCGGGTTCGGCGGCGCTATCACCGATCCTCTTGGTGGCACCGATCCGACTGTCACCACAGCGCAAGACATTTTGCGCAGGCTGCTGGCCACCGGTGGGCAATTGAGCGTGGCCGACGCACGGATCGTCTTAAATGTCATCAACAAGGAGTCACAGCTGTGGGCGCAGATCATTGCCGCACTCAACCCGGACCGTCGCAGCGACATTCTCGCGGACTTTCGTAATTTTCGAAACGTTTCGATTGTTCCCCGCGTTGATGTTTGGGTCTTTCGCTCGCAAGCCAACGTCTTTGGTTGGAACTCGCCGGGAAAACTCGTAAAGAAACCATTCGGAACGCCCCCGATTGATCAGGTTGTGCTAGATCGCGACGCAGCAGATTTGTTACCCGTTGAAAAGAAAGACGAAATCTGTCTCGATGGAAAACTCAAAGACACGCTTTCCGGCACGCCGATTGGTATCCGCCGTGAAAACGACGATGACCCGCAACCTTACTGGATTGAACGAGTCAGCTTTGCGCCGAGGACGGAATATGAACTGAGCGGCGACACGACCCAGGTGAAGCTTCGAACGGAATGGTGGAGCGACCTACCGGCCAGTCCCTTGCACGATCAGTTCAAGACTATCCGAAAAACCAAAGTCTGGTGCAACGCGGAACGTCTGGAGTTGGCGGAGTCGATCTTGTCAGACGACACCCTTCATTTTCGCGTCGCCACACCCATCACGCTGCCAATCCTGGAACTCAACGACTTCTACCCGTTTTTTTCGGCCGGCATGCAAGTCGTGGTCAGCGGCATTCCGGCGCCCGACGCATTACCGCGGGACATCCGCCGTCCAACGCGTGAAGATCCCGATGCAAACATCCAATCGGAAGTCGCCACCGTCGTCCAAGTTTTTCACGACTTCAATGAATCATTGTACGGCGACCCGATGAGAACGAAGGTCACGTTGCTTCAACCTATCAAGCAAGACTATTGGCGCGACACGGTTCGGATTGCCGCGAACGTTGTTTCCGCGACACACGGCGAGACCGTTCTCGAAACGTTAGGAGGCGGCGACGCGCGGCGACGCTTCCAACGATTCACATTGAATTCGTCTCCACTGACACGATTGCCGACAGCTGACATCGATGGGCAAGCGGAACAGATCGACCTTTTTGTCAACAAGATTCATTGGCAGTCGACCGATCGATTGCTTCAACATGATGGACAGAGCGATCGGTACGAGATTCGATCGACACGCGAAGGGACAACGCGGGTCCAATTTGGCGACGGAGTCCACGGTAGTCGACTAGCTTCGGGCCAAGACAATGTGCGAACCAGCTATCGCATTGGAATTGGCAGGGCCGGCAACGTCGACGTGGATCGGATCGATCAATTGCCGGCACCACCGCTGGGAGTCCGAGCCGTAAGCAATCCGGTCGCAGGTGACGGCGGCGCTGACCCGGATAGCGTTCGCCAATCGAAACCGCGAATTCCGCTCGCACCGATTCGTGCTGCGAGACTGATTTCCCAACGCGATTACGAAAGCTTTGCCCTGCTCTTCGCCGGCGTCGACAAGGCCCGGGCCATCGCGGACAACGGAGCGGTGCGGTTGGTCGTCGGCGGAATCGAGCCGGGGCCATTGAGAATCGACGGACTGCTGATGCATAGCCTGATCGAAGCGATCGGGCGTTATGGTGATCCCAACGTCCCTGTGATCGTGGTTCCGCATTCGGGAAAGTTGCTGTATGTCGAGGCCACTTTGCAGATCGATCCGCGTGCGCCATTCAAGTTAGTCAAAGCCGCTGTAAGAGCAAGGCTGGTCGAAAACTTTGGCTACCATAAGGCTCGTCTCGGCCAGGGAATCCTTGCGTCAGACGTTGTCGACACGATCCAGAGTGTTGAGCACGTCGACTTCGTTAAATTGACACGCTTCGACGGCATCACAGCCGAAGAAGCGGGGCAGGATGATCCGACCAGTTCCGTCCGATTACGTTCACGTGTTCCCGTTGAGCCGGGCGAGGTTTGTTACGTGGCCTACTCAGTCGACAACACCATCGTGTTGGAGCCTGCCTCATGAACGCACACCGCACCTCATTGCAGCGACTGTTGCCTTCCGTCTACCTGTTGCGCGACGCCGAACACGGAGGCCCCCTGGCGGATTTGTTGTCGGTCTTGGCCGAACAAGTGGAAATCGTGGAGGCGAATATCGGGCAGTTGTACGACGATTTGTTCATCGAAACCTGCCAAGGGTGGGCCGTACCTTATCACGGTGATTTGGTGGGCATTCGACCGGCATCAACGATCGGATCGAATGTTGACACCTCAGCGAATCGGCTGCTGTTTCCTCGGCGGGAAGTCGCCGATGCCATTCGATTGGAAGGACGAAAGGGAACGCTTGCGGTCCTGGAGGAACTTGCCGACGCGACCGCGAACTGGCCTGCACGCGCTGTCGAGTACTACGCACAAGTCACCACATTTCAAGCGAGCCAGAACGCCGATCCCGCGATGGGAGGAACAATCAACGTGCGAGGAAACACGGCGGAATTGCGACGGATCGGGACTCCTTTTAACTCCGCCCCTCACTTGATTGATTCCCGCATGCCGACCCAACCGCCGGTTCGCATGTTTGACAATCGAGGGCTTTTTCATCCCCTCCATGTCGGTTTGCTGATCTGGCGACTTGGTCTCTACAAGCTGTCTCGTGGTGAAACGCGGTGTGTGTGTGCCAAGACTGTGCAAACGGACGATAATGCGTGGGAATTGCGCGTCCACACCTTCGATTCGTTTGGTCTGCAGTGGCCGCTGGCCATCAAACCCGTCGACGAGACGGATGAGACCCAAATCGCGGACGAGCAGCATGTCCCAGGTCCTCTAACGCTGCGCGCCTTTACTGCGGAAAACGGCGGCGTATCTGAAGATTGTTACGGCCGCGAAAAAAGTGTCGGGCTTTGGACGCACATCGCAAGCGGCGATCCGCAGTTTGTTGATGCCGAACAAATCATTCCACGCGACCTATCGTGGCTGATGCGACGATGTTGTGGTGGTAACGATGGTGACGCCGGCTCTTGCATGCAGATGCGAAGCCAACTCGTCGAACAATTGAGCCCTCAGGTCGACGATGAACCGCCGAAGGTGTTCGCTGTCGATCCTGAACACGGAATCATCGCGTTCGCCGCTCAACAGGCAACTCTCGAGAAACTCAAAGTCAAAGCGACGTATCACTACAATTTTTCGGCCGCTATCGGAGGCGGACAATACCGACGCGATTCGAAACCGCGGTCGCATCAGCCGGACGTCAAAATTCAACGAATCCGCAGCGACTCGTCAGATTTGCCCCTTGCCAAGACGGCCGAATTCATTGACATCGACGGCACACTGATGGCTCGCCACGCGATCATCGAGCTTGCCGACAACGATATTTTCGAGCTGGGCACTGACCGGATTGTTATCCCCAACGGCCGCCACTTAGAGATTCGAGCAGCGGGAAATCGGCGCGCGACAATCGACCTTTGTGACAAATCGGCTTGCGATCCGGCACTGACGGTCGATTTGGGCAAACACGCTAGATTAACGCTGGAAGGACTCCGGCTGTATGGCGGAAAAATCGTCATACGCGACTACGACAGCGACGATCAACCCGTACCTCCATCGCAAATCTGTCCAACCGATTGCGAAGTACCGGTGGTGTCGCAGACGAGACGCGTCACCATCTCCCATTGCAGCTTGCTCCCCAATCCCACTCGTGAAGCGGTGGGCTGTAAGGGCAGCCAATCGGTCAGCATCGAATTCCGAATCCCCGACGGACGATTGGCCATCGATCACAGCATTGTTGGTCCGGTGCATGCCCATCTAACGGAGCAGCATCAGCCGTCACTCGTTTCCATCGAGGACAGCATCGTTGACGGACAATCGGCTGATGCGAACTTGGCAGTTGTCGGAGCCCAGGGCGCAATTTTGCGTGTCGCACGGTCGACGATCCTCGGGCGGACGCATGTGCGGCAACTGGAGATCGCATCGGATTCCATTTTTTCGTCCTGGGTAAATGTTGTACGCAAGCAGGTTGGCGGAATGCGATTCTGTTTCGTGCCGGAAAATTTCAGGCTTAGCGGCGTACCGATTTGGGAAACGCCCCAGCAATACTACTGCCAACCATCGCAAGCCTACGAAAGACAGGAGCGGCGACAAGGATGCGGCGACACCGCGCCGGACCGAAACCAGACCAATTGGGATCGGATCAAGCCGAAATTTGGCAGTCAGCGATTTGGCGATCCCGATTACTGCCAGCTTTCATTGGACTGCCCCCGAGAGATTCGTGAAGGCGCCGAAGATGGATCTGAGATGGGCGCATTTCACGATCTATTTCAACCGCAGCGGACCGCTGCGTTATCACGACGGGTTGACGAATTTACGCCGCTCGCGTTGCAAACATCACTCATTTTTGTGAATTGACAGGAGCCGGAAACATGAAAGGCGATTTCAGTCGAATTCCATTCAGCTCAAGCGAAAACGTTTCGCGAGTGTTGTTTCAACAGGGAAAGCCCTTCGTCGAAGCCGATCTGAATGAAGCGTTATCAGCTTTATTGGCGAATCAACGGAAAATCCTTAGCCGAATTCGTGCCGCCTCTAATAAAGACCATGGAGCAATCGGCAGCGGATTTGAGGCTTCGAAGTCTGATTCAAGCTTTGCTATCGCCCGCGGCGATTACCAATTCGAAGATCTGCTATTCTCCAATCCGCAAGATGCGGTTGCCAAGTCATATACGAGTTTCAACGGCGACCAGTGGATCGTTCATTTCGACGGCGAACCTTCGACGCCCGATCCGATCAAGAATGAGTCGTTCGTTATCGGGCTCGTCGCAACGGAACGACCGATGTTGATCAGCGAAATGGTCAATCGTGCATCTCAGGTTGGCTACTTGCGTTCCGGAATTCCCTGGATCGTCGATTGGAACATTTTCCTGCAACCGGCCACTGCAGATCCCGTCAATGTTAAGAATGCGATTATCGGCCTCAACAAGATTCCTACCGGCGAACCGCTCGATATCACGGTCAGCTTTAAACCAAAACTGAGTAGCGAATTCGACAATCGACTTTGGCGAATCGAGGTGCACGACGTCGATAAGAATTCGACCGAGGTCGAGCTTAAACTGGCCATCGATAACGCGTCAAAAGTCTTTCGTGCCAACAAGAGCACCAACGTCCAGCTTGAACGCTTCAACGCGGAATTGCCTCGCAAAGGAGAGCAGGTTGAAGCTGAATCGTCAGGCAGCTGGCTCCAACCGCCCGGCGTGCTTCACGAGATCACCCAGTTGACTGAGCACCGGGACGGAATCATCGCCGGCTCCGAAGCGATTGCCGACGAAATCTCGGCGAACAACACCGACCAAGTGCGCGTCTGGCAAAGCAAGGCAAAAATTGAGGTCGCGAAACTGCTTGTGACGACAGACGGAGCGGAGTTCAAGCTGCCCCCCGGACGTCAAGGTGACAAATACACCGTAACCGTACACGTAAACGTGGCCGATCCCAACGACCCCAATGCCGCGTCTAACGCACTTGAACTGATCCGCCTCCGAGATGGATGGACGTTCCGCAGTGACCAGGTTGCATCGCCAGAACAGCTTGCGAAAACGAACTTTTCGCCGACACTGATTTCCGGCACTCGACAACCCGTGTTTTACGCGGCCTTGGGCACGGTCACGTTCGACGGAAACGGCAACGTTTCGGGTAATATCGGCAATACGGATTTTCGCCCAATCGTTGTGGCTGGACTCGCAGAGCCGGCATTGAATCTCGTTCGTTCGTACGATTCCAAGCACGGCTCAAACCCAACGCGGGTCGGAGACGATTCAGTTGCTGCATCGATCTCCTGTCATCGCCTCTTTCCGGAACTCGAGAACGTCGGAGTCCAGCGGTGGTTGGCAAGCACGACGCTGGGCGAGATTGCGCATCTAAGTAAAGACGACCTTCGATCACGAATCGAAGCCGATTGCGATTCAAATGACATCGCATCCACGCTTGATAGCGACTTGGACTTGATTGTCGCCAAGCGTCATCACCTGCTTACAACGACGACCTTCTCATAGGGCATCCCGCGGTGGAGAACGACATGAAAATTACATCAGAGCTCAGCCTGGAAGAGTTCCGCGAGGAGATGCAGCACCGTGTGGTGAAGTATCCTTTGAACTCGCGGCCAGTCAAGGAAGCGTTGCGGTTTGCTAAGACGCATGAGGATCCGGCGTTCTATCGCATTGCTTCCGACAAGATACACGCTCAGCGACAGTTCCAGCGTGAACTGTATGGACCAGGTCGGCTTGAGCGGTTGGTCGATTTCTTTGCGTTTGGGTCGCTTAAAGAAGTGGTAGTCACATTGCTGCTTGTTGGTAGTGGGGTCGTTGGACTTGACGTCGCCAAACGCACGATGCGTGGTGATCCGGATGAGGAGATTTACGCTCATATGGACGTGAATGCGCTGGCGGACCGATTGGGGCTCGCGTTAGGAACGAACCGCGGGGGCGGAACGGTGAATGCTTCAATTACCGGTCCTAGTCGGCCGCTGGGAGTCCTTCAATTGACGCCAGGAGCTGACGAATCAAACGCACGTCTTTCGGACGCGGATGTGGCTCGAATCGCCGATGCTGTGTTGCAACGTTTAACAGCACGCACATTGCAAACGGACAACATCACGATGGAGACTGGCGAGAAGAACCTGGATCCCATCGCGGTGAATACCGAAGTGGATCGACAACGGGTCAAAGGTGTCGACAAGTCGCCGTCGCTTGTCGTCGTATCTGACGAATCCAGCAGGAACCCTTAAATGAGTATGGACTGATGACTCGAGTTGTGACAACCACTGCGGTTGCGACGCCGATTCCGGTGCGCACTGTCATGTGGCAAACGTACGACGATGGCGGCTGGAAAGCGCTGGACGACGCTCGGTTCGCAAAAGCTAAGCGTTACTTCACGCTGGCCCAAGGGTACACCACGCATTTTCCCGCTGATGATTATCACCATGGACGAACTGAGACTGGACTCGCTTGGGGCGAATATCGACTGGCTAAGCGTGAGGCGGACTCGAAACAGTCTGTCGATCCTGAGGCGATGTACCGAGGATTGGCTCTAAAAACATCGCAGGCCATCGCGAAGCTTGCGAACAACGATCTAAGCGAGTCGGAAAGACCGTATTTGGCAAAAGCACATCACCTGCTCGGGCTACTGCAAATCCAATTGTGTGATGGTTTGGCAGCGGCGGCCTCTTTGTCTGCGGCAGAACAAATTTATCGAGCCTACCAAGAACGCGAATTGAGGGATGCGTACTTTGAAGTCCTTCAGCTAAAGGCGAAACTGCGGCAATGCCGACGTGAGTTTGCGGAGGCAAGCGGTATTTTCCGCACAATCATGGACGAGGCGCCAGATGTCGAACGACGCTTCTCGGCGTTGTTGGATCTGGCAAATACGTTGACATGGATGGGCTATGTGCGTGAGGCTTGGCAGTTGCGAATCCAATGGAAAAGACTCGCGACTCAACTAGAAAGTCGTACGACCAACCGCCCGGACGACGAAATCACGCGAGGCCAACTCGTTTTTGCTCGCATCCATATGCTGTACGGCCAGTACGCGGCAGCTGAGGAACTGCTGCGGTCAACATGCGAACGACTGAGATGCTCTTCGGATTCATCCGCCATCTGTTGGTCGGTGTACTGGATTCTTTCTGCAGAGGTTGCCCTGCAGTTGGGAAACTTGTCCAGGGTCGATACTTGCTTGAAAGAATATCAGCGGATCGTTCATCAGATCAAGTTGTCAGAAAAAGGCTACGGGTGCCTTGAGATTGTCGCGATTGATGCGGCTTGCCAAGTTTGCATATTGGAAACGTGTTCGTACGAGATCATTCGTCGTGAGTACCGGTGCATCTGCGGATGCTGGCGTGTCGTGTTTGTGCCAACGATTGTTACGGAGACAATAACCAAGCGAGAACCGATTAACTTTGCTGCGATACTGGCAGAGATCGCCAACGGTATTCGCGCCGGTGTGGAATTCCATAAGGGACGGTACACGGCCAGCGACGTTCTTGTTCGTGACAGTATCGCAGGCATCCAAAGTTTCTTACACACACAGACTCCGCTCTTGATTCCACTTCAGCTCTTACGAGCCAACGTGATGCAAGCGATAAAGGAGTCCCCGGTCAAGTATCGCCAGCAATTGAATGCAGCGAATGATATCGTTGTGGCGATCCATGCGTCACCTCATCCGTATGCCGCGGAGAGAGATCGTCTGATCGCCAACTGGTACGTTCAACTGGATCAGAACGAGCTTGCAACAAATTTGTACGCACGGTCCTTGCAACACAGCGCAAACTTCCGTAGCGAAATGCACCCAGAGCATCTGATGACTCTCATGCAATACGAGGCGGCCACCGGCACTGTATCCGTAGGCACGGATGATGATTCTACGGAGTTACCAAAATCTCAAGAGGCAATTTGGTCGCTAGTAGAAAAAATCAAATCTATCATTTCATGCCACGATTACAGGGTCGGCATGGCGATAACAAACCCAATTTGGCTGTGTTTTTACTCAGGATGTGTTGCCTCGGCGCAACGAGGCTTCCGTCGCGTTTTTAACTATTGGACTGATCGAAACGGGGCGATTGGATTGGAGTTGCCAGATACACGACAGGCGGATGCGCTGCTGGGATTATTACTGACGTCGATCGAAATGGATACGCCGCCCGAGGCACTTGATTTTGCTGCCTACCGCAATCTAGCAACGCGTGAGGTCAGCTCGCCGATGATCGCCTTCGAACTGAACCACGTCGGGATGCTGATGATGCGTGCAGGCTTATTCAGGGCGGCCAAATACAGCTTCGATCGATCCATCGAAATATACGCATCCCAGGATTACAGCGGTTATCACCCCACGGCTCATGAAAACCTAGCAACCTTGGCATCGCTTTCCGATGAGCCAAAGATTTGTCCATAGTTTCCAATTACTAGCTCCAAAACGAGGAGACCCAGCACAATGACGTAGCAATGAACTAATTGAACGATGCAAATCAGCTGGTAACTGTCGTGAGGTGAGCGTTCGCCCCAGGCACATCAGCACATACTCTTTTTCGGAGGAAGCAGAAATGCTCAGACTGAAAGAAGCAGCGGTGCTCGGAACGGGCCTGCTGTCAGCGCGGCGAGTCATACTCGCGGGAGCCGCCGCCTTAGGGCTCTATAACTTTGGTGACGAGGGCGTTAGCTACTTGTCCACAGCTGGTCGCTTGGTCTCGGAAGAGGTCGGCGACCAAGTTCCCATTCGTTTCGAATTGGAACGGGCAAAAACAATGATTGACTCGCTCGTACCTGATATCAAGCGAAACATGATTGTGATTGCAAAGGAAGAAGTCAGTGTCGAAACGATTCGTGACGAAGTGAAATCGGCAACCGGAACGCTTCAAAAGCAACGTATGGATCTGATGACGTTGCGAGACGAAGCAGTCAAGGGATCGAAAGAGCTTCGAATCGGAAACCGGATTGCCACGGACGAGGAAGTCAGCAACGAGCTGAAGCGTCTTTTTGCCAGATTCAAGCTGGCCGAAGCCACGTTGGGCGCTAAGCAAGATCTTTTGATTAGCCGAGAAAGCTCGCTGACGGCGGCTCGTAAAAAACTTGAGTCGATGCTCAATGCTAAGCGTGATTTGGAGGTCCAGGTCGAAAACCTCGAGGCACGTCTCACTACGGTGCAAGGCGACGCCGTCTCGAGAAATGTCGACTTCGATGAAAGCAATCTGGCGAGATGTCAGGAGCTAGTCGATGACCTTCGCGTGCGACTTCAAGTGGCTGAACGACTGATTGTTACGAACGGCGAAATCGAGGATCTCGCCACGACCATCACGATCGGCAACGAGGACGTGCTTGCACAGATCAATGAGTATCTAGGTAGCCGTTCGCCAAGCGACGAAGTTGCAAAAGGTATCTAGTCACTTGAAGAGCAGGGAGGACGCGGCATCAGGATTGACGTCCCTTTTTTGTGCCGCGCCCCCCTCTCGCTTCCCATGCATGAAAGCACAAATGATGACCTTGGTCAAGGATAGCCCTGGGCTCATACAGGGAGGCTGGATACCTGACTTTCCTGACGAGCGCGATCTAACATTGCATAATTGCGTTCGTTCGTTGAGAAAAGCAGTAGGCAAAATGCAATTGCTGGACTCAACTTCCGACTTGCGTGATTTTTTTCCGCCGGTGGAAGACCAAGGGGCAACGATGGCGACAACTGCGTACTCTTGCGGTAGCCTCGTCGAGTATTTTAATCGGCGATGTCGAGGAAAGCTGTTGCCGGTCTCCAAGACATTTCTCTACGACGCTTCTCGTCGAATGCATAATGTTCACGGTGACTGTGGCGTCTCGATTCGGCAAGTGCTCAGGACACTCGTTCGAGTCGGTGTTCCGCCTCAGCTTTGTTCGCATCCGCAGACCGCCTTAAGAGGTGACCTGTCCTACGATCCATTGCTATACGCATTCGCTCGCGACTACGTCGGGATTCGGTACTATCGAATTGAGCCGTATCGAAAGCAAAATCAATTGCAGGTTGTGAAATCGCTATTGTCGATAGGAGTACCGTGCGTATTTGGCATGCCACTTTGCTCAGCAATTTTAACGGATCCGAGAATTGATTACCGCAACTGTGCCAATGAAGTGATCGGCGGTGTTACGGGAGTGATGGTCGGATACGACGATGATTTTCGCATTTCTTCGCGCGGGGCTCTGCTCTTCCGTAGTACCTGGGGCGTTGATTGGGGCGACTCTGGATACGGATGGATTAGCTATCGAATGCTCGAAGCTGGGCTCGTTCAAGATCTGTGGACAATTTTTGCTCCCAACTGGAGCGGAAACGGAAACTTTTCCTTCGTCAGCTGATTGCCCCCTTCCCAATCACTAACGCAGCGTTTTTAGCCAGGTGGCGACTTTGTCGGGGGTGAAGCCTTGGGGGCCGGGGGCGCCGGGGTCGAGGATGCGGCCGTTGGTGTCGATCACGACGAGGCGGATCGGCCAACCGGCATAGGCGGCATTGACGCGATTGTCCACGCCGTCCATTACCGTCGGGAACGATAACGATAAGGTTCGTTCGCAAGTGGCTGCATGCTCTCGACGTAACGCCAAGTTGTTCGTCTGGACAAACGTTTGCAATTCCTCTTCACCCGCTGCCGTCTTGACCTGGATCTTGGAATCCGGGTGCGCCTCACGAATGTAAACCATCAGAAAATTCGCGTTGTCTTTGTGCTGCTGGTACAACTGCTCGACTTGCTGAACTCGCTGGCGAAATGGCGAACAACTGATGCTGCCAAACACCAACACCACCGGTTTGTCGCGATACAATTCCGATAACTTCACCGTGCCTTCGCCTCCGACACGTGGTAGCGTAAAATCGGGAGCTCGATCGCCCGCTTGTAAGGCCTCGGGTTGCCGCTCTTGCTTCGCCGCCGGCGCGACATATTCGCCCGGTTTTGACGCAGCCCCACGGACACGTCGTTTTGAAAAATTCGACTCAAACTCGGATCGAGTTAATTTTCCGTCAGAATCCTGATCCCAATCACCGAACATTGCCTTGAGCTTCGCGGGCGCTTCGCGTTTGTCGATCACGCCATTGCGATCCCGGTCCATCCGCCGAAACATCGTTTGAGCTTGATCGGACGAACGCGGCCGCTGCGCCTCGGCGCTGCATGGCAATAGCACAAACCCGATCGTCAAAAACACAAAAAGTCGCTGTCGCATGATCAATCTCCCAAAACCGGTATAAAGACCTTCGGAACAGTCGCCGCACGGCTTAGATTTCCCAACTCAAGCGAAACTCACGGCCGAGAGAGTCCTTGGCTTCCATCGTTTGATCACGCGGTTGATCCAAGAAGCGGGGAAGGACACTCATCACCGATTCAACCATCCGCAACTCGCCGCTACTCAAACCGCTTGCGTATTCGCCATGATCCATTTTAATGACCAAGGGATAGGCCTCGGCGTCTGCGACAGACCAGTGATTTTGTTCTAAGTGCCAAAAATCAATAGGCACCATATCAAACGCTTCACCGAACTGAATTGAGATCGCAACCAGCTTTTCCATCGGACATTCTTGCTGGAGAAACTTCCTGGCTTGCTTGACGTTCTCTATCAACGACAGCCCGAGCACCTGCCCTAATTGTCCCATCACCGTAATGCCCCAACTCGGCTCGCCGCTTTCAAGATACTCCAACCGGATCAAGTTATCTCCGCCGACCATTTTCCACGGCGCTGCTTTGTAGAACCGTGCGGCAGCATCGTAATAGCGTTCCATCAACTCGTTTGTCACGCCTTCGGTTTTAGCCAACGGCACTTCACCCTCGCCCGAACTCAGTAGAAAATTCGAAATAAGTTCGTCGAAGCCGGCTGCGACTTGCTGATCGCCAGTAATTACTTTGAGTGAATCGCTATAGCGGGTGAGTGGCTCGGCCGACATTCGCGGATCAAGAATGACGCTTTCGGGGCGACGAGGCTGCCCCACCATCGGATTCGCCATCGTCTCGACGAGCACCTGCCATTGCCGCTCGGCCGATGGCAACTCTACGGAACTGTCGGTGCCGACAACACACCCACTGTTTGAATCAAGTATCAATTGCAAGTACGCACGGTAGGGAGTCGCACGATCGGCAATCCACAGCGGCGGCTGGAAAAGACCTACCCACCACTGCTGGTCGCTCTGCGGCAACTCCGAAACATCGACCACATCCGTTCCGCTACGGGTATCACCAGAACGAGGATCAAGCTGTCTCGCCAGAGCGTCTAATGATTCACTGATACGTGATTTCTCATCGGCATCAAGTGGACGATGCTCGCAATTGACTCCGTAAGTTCCCACCGTTTTCGCGAGTGTCTTCACGTCGGACTTTGTCGGAACCAGTAGCACAGCCGGTTTCCTTGGTCGACCTACCATCGGATCACAGACCGAATCCAACATGAAATCACGAAGCTCTTTTGCTTTGGGCCGATTGTCAAAGCGAACCACCGCGATCGGCGTCAAATCCTCGAGTAACACACCGAGATACGAACCATCTTGGCATCGATGCAAGTGATACTGCCACGTCATTTTACCTTGCGGCAAGTCCAGGGCTTGGTCCAGATCCCCCGCTCCGCTTTGAACATCGCCAGCATCACAGGACGAGGAAGCCGGACGTGATAAGTTCACATCGAGAGTCTCGCGAATCCAGCGTGTGGTGCCTTCGACGGTGCGAACTCCGGGCAGCAAATACTCGGCTATCATAACCGCCTCTTCATCCTCGCGATCCAAACCGAGAACCTCAGTGTCCAAGGCAGGCAACGGCTCGAGTCCTACCAAATAGCGAGTCACGTTTGGCTTGGATTTGTGTGCCGCTTTGAGCAATTCGGTCGCTTTGGCCGTGTCCCCTTCGGATTGAAAAAGATAGATCGGCTTGGCGAACAGGAACGGCCCAAATGGGTCGTTCGGAAAACGATCAAAAAGCGTCTCGAGCTCTTCATACCAACGCAGTCGTAGATAAAGGCCGAGCAACGAGAATCGCAGGCCAACGCGATCGGACGGATCTTCATCCAAACCGGGAACCATGATTTCGGCCGCATCGGACAAACGAGAATCATCGACCAACCGAGTCCCCATTCGACCTCGCATGAATGGCATTTCATCTTGTACCCGCTTTCGTGGCTTCGATTCCGCCGCCTTGCTTGCCCGGCGATACCACTGGACCCGATCCTCTACTGACTCGGCAAAGTCCCCCAACGTGATCAACGCGTCCACCGATTCCGGATCGATCTCAATCGCTTGCTTTGCAGCAGTCGCATAGTCTGGATCCATACCATCTTCGGATTCAAACGCATACAACACGCGTGCTGCCTTGGGTGACGAAAGCGGATACGTTTCTTCTGGGGACCTCGACTCGTCAATCTCGTTGTCGGCAATCGCATCCAACAGTCTCATGGTTTCTTCCATCGGCCCCATGTCGCCTTCCACGGCTGCCTGTTGCGCGAACATCAGCATCTCTACGATTCCAGGCGGAGCCCCGGATCGGAGCAACTCATCACGGTCAAACAGCGGAAGATCGTTGGCAATTCCGTCAGCACGGCGAGCAACTTGTTGCTTCCGCCGCATCTTTGCTTTACTTTTCTTCGCTTTATTCTTTCGACGTGACATACCAACCGTCTTGTAGTAGAAGAATTTAATTTGCTTGGTTTCATCCTGCGTGAAAGAACCTCTCCGGTCCTCGATGGATGAGTGAACACCAGCATCAGTCAATTCTACGACCGAGACTCGTCGGCGAACACATCACGCCGCCGATACCCGGTCCCCAAAGGCGAGCCCGGCGCCTAAATGCGAGTCCGGTCCCTAAATGCGCGCCTGGCGCCATCGAGCTTTGCCGCTAATGGATCTGCTATCGAGTGGTGCGGCAAAAAGCGGTCCGCTTCAAAGCCACCGTTTCGCGAGCGAACGAGCGTGCGAGCGAATCGTCGCGACGAGGCCAAAAGCGAGCACCCGATGAATAGGAGGCGGGATCAGAATGGCTTGCGAGCCTCACTGCACAAAAAAAGGCATCGAGCTTAAAACTCGATGTCCTTTATCTGCTGATTTAGTACCGAAGGAGGGACTCGAACCCTCACTGGATTGCTCCAACTGGATTTTGAATCCAGCGCGTCTGCCAATTCCGCCACTTCGGCTTCTCTCTACTAATGTGCTAAATATCGCACGTTTCGCCAAGTCCCCTTAACGAAAACCCTGTTTTTAAATGCAAAACATCACTCGCTGTTGGACTTGGGATTCGCAAAAGTATCGGATCCAAGCCCCGAGCATGCAAGTCCCCTAAAACCACCAAAATCAGACTCGCCTCGATCGCGGCCCTGATCAACTCGAATCAATAACCGCTCACAGCTTTGGGGGCAGCTCGCTCGAGCTTTACGCCGGCTTGCTCGCCAGTTTCTCGATCGTCTCGAACTCTTTCTTCTTCACCGGCTGGACACTCAGCCGGCTGCCCTTTTGCAGCAGCACCATCCCCTTCAGCCCCGCTCGCTCTCGCAATTCCGCCAGCGTCACTGGACGATCAAACTTTTTCTCTAGCTTGATGTCGACCAAGTACCAACGCGGATTCTCAGGATCCGATTTTTCGTCGAAATACTTACTCTTGCGATCGAACTGGAATGGATCCGGATAACCACTCTTGCTGACCACCGCAGTCCCCACCACCGCAGGCACCTTGCACGCCGAGTGATAGAACAACACGCGGTCGCCGACTTGGATGTCATCTCGCAGCATATTTCTTGCTTGATAGTTGCGGACGCCTTCCCAACACGTCGTTTGATCGGGCTGGTCCGCCAAATCGTCAATTGAAAAGGTGGTCGGTTCGGACTTCATCAACCAGTAATTAATCGTCATCGCGTGAAACAAATCCTTTGCAGTCGCCGAATCGTGCCGGCAGTCAATGGTTGAGGTGGCTGTGAACTTGTGAGGCTTGGGTGATCTGTCCACCCAAGATCTTTTTTTGCAATTTTGGTGTAACGCAAAGCCGATAACAACCATAGCGCTGGGAAAAGCGCTGTTGCGAAAGCATTCGCTTGGTGACTGATGATCAGTCGCCAATCCATTGCGGGCCAGGGAACGGGCCATGTCATGTCCGTTCACCTTCTATCGAAAGGCTCGCCACCGATGAATGCCGATACCCTCCATGCCGCATTAGGCATCACCTTTACCGCCGTTTGGCTTGTCGTCGGACAAATCCTGGTCGGCAGCCGCTGAGCAGCGAGCCAAGAATCAGCGAGGAAATCTCATTTGCCGCCAGTGAGCCCCTGGTAGACCCAAGGCTGTTGATTCAATGAAGTTTCCTATGGCAAGGGGTGGCTAATGGACTACCTCGTCCGTCATTGGTGTATTCGACGGACTAGGAAGTCCGTCGTACAACTAAATCAACAGCCTGATAGCCAAAACGCAACGCTGTGAAGCGTTTTTCGTAGCGAAACTCGCAGAGAGTTTCG
>NZ_ANOG01000769.1 GCF_000346295.1 Rhodopirellula maiorica SM1
AGAACTCGCACTAGATCATCCAATTCAAAAGGCAAAGGACCACGAAAATGAAAGCCATAAATCCACAGATCCAGCGTCCCGTACCCAATGCGTGCTTGATGATCAATGAATTGTCTTCATGGCGTGTCGCACCAAACACCAAAGAGATCGAAATCAACAAAGGTACAAAGTACAGCAGGTAGGTGGGAGAAATCGAAAGCATCGTCAATCAATTCGCTGCAAAGGGTAATGTGAAAAACCTGGCTCGATGATCCGTGGAGCACCACAAGATTAAGCGAGATAAGTTGGCTGCAAGTATTGTCAGTCTAGGTATTGGATTCCAACGCGGGCGAAGGATCTTCGGCATCGCTGCCGCCTTTGTTCCCGTCTGTATCACCGTCACCTTCTTTTTTGCGTCCGCTAATTGGAACCGAAAGCGGACCTCCAAACGCATCGTAGATCACCAAAATATTCAGCAGTCCTGCGATCACGGTGTACCACGTCCCCATCTCGTATCCCGCACCATGGCGAGCAAACCAAGCCGAGATATCATCAGCAT
>NZ_ANOG01000770.1 GCF_000346295.1 Rhodopirellula maiorica SM1
AATCCACATCCAGCTTCTTTGATACGGCGTGCCGGTTCGCCATCGGCATTCAACAAAATGGGCAGTGACGATGCCATGGCTTCGTAAATCTTGCTGGGAACCGCACCGGGGATGGTCATTCCAAGGCTAATGATGGCGACGTCCGCGCAAGCGAGTAGTGCGGGAATCCGCTCACGCGGTTGTGCCGGGACGATCTTGACGCGGTCGATCGATTCACGCTGAATCCGTTTCTCTAAATCTTCACGCGCCGGACCGTCTCCGACCAAGACAAATCGTCCTGGTGTCGAATCCTCGAGTGACTTAGCAAGATCGAGGATCTGATTTAGCCCTTGCGCCAAACCAAGCAGTCCCGCAAAAATGAAAATCGGTCCCGGTTCCGCCCCGAGCAATTGACGCGCTTCGTCATCGGCGTGCCCGGGACCAAAGCGACTTGGATCGACGCCATTGGTGATGACCTGCGTTCGTACTTCCGGACAACGTGCTTGCACCGATGCAATGATTTCATCGGATTGTCCCGTGATGGCGGTGGCACGACGGTAGGTTGCCAGTTCTAAGCGTTCGGCCATCTTGGTGGCGAATCCTGGTTTTACTACCCCCATTCGAATCGCCGACTCGGGCCATAAGTCGCTGACGTTGAACACAAAGGGACAGTTCCATCGTTTGGCTAAGTATTTGGCCGCGTAACTGATGAATAGTGGTGGTGATTCGACGAATAGCAAATCGGGACGTTGGCACAGTTTAGGGCCAAAGCGTTTAGCCCCGCGAACGAACGAAAAATAGCAGCGAATGCGTTTAATAAAACCTTGTTTGGCGGTGTACAGCGGAACGCGAACGGTGCGAATCCGTCCGACCTGATGCACATGAGGTTGTTGGGAATCAAACTCCTCAAACACTTTCCCGGTTGGATAGTTCGGTAGCGCCGTGAGCACCTCGACCTCCCACCCCAAATCGATTAGACGTTCACCAAGTTCGGATAAACGAGCTTGAGGCGCCCCCATCTCAGGTGGAAAGTACTGCGTCAATATGCAGATTTTGGGACGTGATCCCGCGGATGAAGCCGCCGATCCCGTTGCTTGTCGCGACAACTCAGTGAGCGACATGTTCGTTAGCTCCGGTGTTGATAGATTTATCGTGTGAGGTCAAGTTAATGACCGCTTTAAATTTGCCAGCTTTGGTTCGTGGTATCTCCGTAACCTGTTCCACCGCCACTTCGACATCCCCCATTCTCTGCCGCACTCGACTTTGGATATCCGCAACGTCCGCAGCATCAAATGCTTCGGTAGGAACCACCTTCACGCGAATACGTGTAAGTGTTTCTTGTATCACTTGTCCTTCGCGAACATTCGGTTGATCGACAAAGACGCCATGAAAGCGAACCATCCGCCGACCATCGGGACCGATTAGAACATCTTCCAAACGTCCAACCACCTCCTTTAGTACAGGCATCGAACGACCACATGCACAAGGTTGGGACGACCATGCTGCGATATCTCCAACGCGGTAGCGGACAAAGGGTTGATAGTTTCGCATCAAACAGGTCGTAACCACTTCGCCCGTTTCCTCCGGATCACAGAGAGTTCCATCGGGACGGATGATTTCCACCACCGAAACGTCGGGGCTGACGTGCAAGCTCCCCGCTTCACATTCGCTTGCAAACAAGCAGTTTTCGACGGTGCTGTACTCTTCATAAACTCGGCAACCGAAGGCACGCTGCATCACGTCTCGCATTTCGTCGGTTACTTTTTCGCTGGTGGTGACAATGGCCTGTAACGATTTTGGAACGTCAAGTTTCTGTTCTAAAATCATTTCCGCCAACAGGTAGAACGAAACCGCATATCCGGTCAACCATCGGGTTTGGTGTTGACGCAGCGCGTCAACGTATTGGTGTGCCGTATCGGGACGAAGGTGGAATGCAGAGAAATAGACTTGTTGTTCGACTCGGTTGTAGCGATGGAATGGTCCGCTACTGTGAGTATTCGGCTCGACAAACCGCCCCGAAAACGTGGCCCGCGGTTCGGCAAAGGAGACTCCGGCCCAGCCTGCTGAACGCACCTCGCGTACCGCACGCGCCTCGCGGACTTCCTGCCAAAGCCAGTGGTTATCGATCGGGGTTCCCGTGGACCCGCTCGTTCGCGAAACCATCCGTCGCAGCGGACGTTTTCCAGGGCGTAGGAACTGCAAAACATCGTTTCGGAGCGGTTGTTTTTCGAGCAGTGGTAAATCACTCAGTTGTCCCGCTCTAGCAGCCGCTTTCGCCGACTCGCTGTAATGATTCCTGTAGTAGGGAATTTCGAGTACTGAAGGCAGAAACGATTTTAGTCGCGTTTGCTGCCACTGCTGCCACTCGTCTGCGTTAAAGCGATCTCGGGCTTGGTACTGCTGCACAAATTTTTTGTAACCAGGTCCGAAGCGGACCCAATTCCAATACAGACCGTACGTGCTGACCGCGACATTCTGGCCTGCGACAGGAAGACGAGCGTAAAATTGATCGAGTTTGCCCATAATTCTACTCTCTAAAATCTCTGAGGTTGAATTGATGTCAGCCTGGAAGCGATGTGCTATTCCGTTTCGAATGCTCGTACCGACATTGATCTCTACTCATTTCTTCCCAACATAGACGAGGCCGTAACCGAGGACATCGCGGCGGTCCAACCACCGTGCCATTCGATCGACGATGTGCTGTGAGCTTTGGCGAATGCGGGCCGGCGCCAGGCGGCGAACGCGGTTGGGTGGTCTCATGCTTCGCAGTGCGACACCGGCATACACCGATTGGCACGAGACTTCTTCAAAGCCGGGTTCCGCACACATCTTTTTCAGCAGTGACCGGCGAATGTTTTTCTGCCAAACAATGCTTGGCGGAACGGCTTTGCGATACCAATATCGGATTTCGCGGCGCATTGTCCAAGGAGACCAGAAGTTGGGGACAAATTGATACAATAGTCCTCCGGGTTTTAGCACGCGGTGGGCTTCGGACAAGATGATCCGCTGTTGGTCGCGTGTGAAATGCTCGAGCACACCGAAGCTCGCATAACAGTCCAGCGAGTTGTCTTCAAACGGCAGGTCGAGAATTGTGCCTTCGACCCAATCGGTTGTTCCGGGCAAGTCTTTGAGGTTTTCGCCACGAGCTTGGGCATCTTCGATCAATTTCGCCGAGTAGTCCAGCCCAATACAGTGATGCCCCAGCGAGGCAAACATATAGACGAATTGCCCCAAACCGCAGCCCGCCTCGACAATTTTGCTCTCCGGCGGCAAGACATCAAATAGCGGCTTTAAATGGTCGGCATCGTACAGGCCCTGGCAATGTGCAATCGTTTCTTGAGCAGTGGCGACAAGGTGTTCTTCCCATTGGTCTGCCTGAGTCGGTAGAGTGATGCTCATATTGTCTCCTGCTTGATCCAGCGTTCGTCGTCGATTGAAAGGGGCGTTGCGATCCCATAGCTTTGCAGCACACGTTGCGGAGCGTTGGCAAGTAAGAAGGAATGGATTTGTTCAAGCTCCGACGTATCGAACAACTCCTTGCTGCGACCTACCGCACCGCTGCGAACACCATCATGGGAATGAGGGATTTCTGGCTTTTCTTGATCGCCAATCATGAACTCCAGTAGCTTAGCGACCTCATCGTCATAATGTTCGACAAGTTTTTCGTAGTGAATGGCGACTTGACGTGAGTCGGGAATATCTGCCAACCCATTGAGAATGTCGCGTTGGTTGGCAGTGTAATACCAACTAAGAAAGTCGACCAAGCTATACCTTGCTGCGTCTTGAAATCCGCTCGGACGTACCCCGAGGTATCCGCGGTGAATCAACCGCATCCAACGCAGACGATGCAGCATGTGAATCGAAGCACTTCGCGTCGCAAAGATTCGACCGCCGTAGGCATGGGCACGATAGCGATCGATGAAACCGCCACAGTCATTTTTTGCAAGAAATTTTTTCATCGACGCGATCGTGTCCAGCGGATTTCGCTGGAAATGCACGTACCGTGCGTCGGGAAACGCTGCCTTCAGTAGCGGCAGAAAGTTGGATAACGTGGGTGAGATCAGTACGGTCGGATTGCCTGCGGCACGGGATTCGATGTACGACCGAACACGACGCACCCGCCACGGCTTCAATAGCGAATCGACCAAGCCAGACCGTGTGATGCCGTCATCGCAAAACGGATTGACCGACTTCATCGGGTATAGCGAGTATAGGAACTGCGTTGTGTAGGTGTTATGCGTAAACACGCTGTGATCAGGGATACAGCGTACCACGCGAGATAACCAACTGCTGCCCGAACGTGGCGAACTAAGAATGATGGTGATTTCCACGGAGCATTAATCCTACAGAGAATCGCGATTTGCAACTGCCAGCTTGGGGTTGCGATAGACCAATAACTGGGAACGGGCAAATTTGTGTCGGAACCAAATGGGCATGCGAGCATCAACCCGATGAGCCCAACGACGATATTTGCGATTAAACGAGCCACCCGGAAGTAGTTTGTGAAACCGTTCGATGCTGCCGAGTGAAATCGCTTTTACATCCTCGAAATACAAGCCCGCATTTTTCAAATAGGTGTGCGAGCTGTTACTACGGTCGGGATGCGGATCGCTGGCTTTCCAATTAGCGAATGCCTTTTTGTTCAGCGAAGAAGGACGATTTCGCACCGGCACCATCCATCGCAACGCGTCGAGCGTGGGGCTGTTCTCGGCAGGTTCAAAAAATCTTGCTTCGCCATCAGGTTTAAGCATTCCGGCTGCTTTGCCCAAATACTCTCGCTCGAGTTCTTCGGTCAAGTGATGCAGAAACGCTTTTCCCACAATACAATCGAATGGTTCTTCTTCAAGATTCAACGCCGTGAAGTCACCGGACATGCCCTGCACGCGTTCGCGACCGAACCCAAGTCGCTCTGCCGCTTGATTAACGATTCGGGCACTCTCGCTCGAAATGTCCACGGCGACGACTTGAGCCCCAAGCACGGACATTGCCAATGCGTTGACGCCGTTGCCACAACCCAATTCCAGCACCCGTTTCCCTTTTAGTCGCTCCGCAAAACCATCCATGTACATCCCGTACCAACTGGTGTCGGTTCGCACCGCGTCGTCGAAGAAGGCTTCAAAATTTTCAACAACGTTGACGATTTCGTCGACGTTCACGTCACGATAGGATTGATCGTAATGTTGCTCGTTCTCGCGAACATTCTCGGTGGTGTCAGCGACGCGCATGGTTCCATTCCGTAAGTGGCATTTTTATTTTCGCTCGAGATGATTCCCAAGTTTCCATTGAGCAGTGAGCTCGCGCAGAGGAAACAAAGAAAGCATCAGTGATTTGCGTTTTCGTTCAACGTTTCGAATAGACGGACCCACTTCGGCAAGATCGCAGGCCAATCAAATTGGCTGGCGAAGGCATGGGCATTCCGCGATAATTTTTCGGCGAATCCGTCTTCGTCCAAAACACGACGGACCGCTGTCCCCATTGCGGCCGGATCTCCGGGGGGGACAAGCAGTGCATTTTGATTGTGGTCGACCAGATCAGGCATGCCACCGACATCGGTACTGACGACGCACAATCCACATGCCATTGCCTCGAGGACGCTAACGGGGGTGTTGTCAAAATTAGTGGTGTTGATGAATACGTCACTTTGTGCGAGGTAATCGGGTATCTGAGTTTTCGGAATTCCACCTGTAAACTGAACACGATCTGAGACACCCAAGTCGTGGGCCGCTTGTTGTGTGGCCTGCAAGCTACCGTCGCCTTTGTCAGGACCTACCATCGTCAGCTGGATATCAGGATAAACGTGTTGCAGATCGGCAATCAACTGGATTGCCAATGTTGGATTGTACAGGTGATGAAAACTGCGTACCCAGACTAACTTCGCAGTCGGTTTGTCTCGTAAATGAAAGGGGTAGCGACTCAAGTTCAGCGGATTGGGTAATAGCTGAATATCGTTGCGATAAATTTCCATTCGTTGCTTCAGGTAATCCGAAGGGGTCGTGACCACGGTGGCATGCCGCAGTAATCGACCGACGCGTCGCGGCCAGCGTCGTCCGAACTCGGGTAGATTGCCCCCACGCAAGCTCAATGCATACGGTTTCCCAGCAGCTTGCAATACGAAGCAGGCAGCTTCCGCCAATCCAAATCCGAGTCCACTGTAAACGTCCACGTTGGCAGCGGTGTAATCGTGGCGCCGACTCCAGGTTGTCGTGACAATATCCAGCAAACGAGCGGCGCGGGCGGCTTGATTTGACGCCGTCAACACGTTCAGTCCGACCGATTCAAGCTTGCCCGCTAGGTCCTCGCAGACAGAATAGTTTCCTACCTTGCCAGACAGAAAATTGCCTACCAATAGGACCGAGGAAGTGGTGGAGGTGCTCATCGCGAAGCCAACACAGTGTCGTAGATCTCTGAAAGTTGTCCGAGGACCGCCTCAGCGCTGTACTGCGTCTGGACTCGGTTAAAGAAAGCACGCCCCAAAGATTTTCGTTTGGATTCATCGGCCAGCAACGAAACGATGGCGTTTGCCAATTGAGTGGATTCACTTGCGGGAACGAGCAATCCCGCATTGCCATTGTCCAGGACATCCCCGCATTGTCCCACACGCGTTGCCACCACTGGCATCGAGGTGGCGCCATATTCTAGCAACGAAACGGGTAGCCCTTCGGACGTCGAACTGAGAACGCCGATGTCACAGCATTGCAGAATACTGCCGACATCCTCGCGTATCCCCATCAAAGTGACGTGGGATTGTAATCCCTGGATCTGAATTTCGCGTTGTACGCGTGTCAGGTAATTGGCGTCAGGATGAGCTCCGACTAACAACAGATGAGCCTCAGGGTAAATACCGACGACCTGTCGCATCGCGAGGATCAGTGTCAGATGGTCTTTGACAGGGCGAACATTGGCGACGCATACGATCCGTGTGCCTCGGCGTCCTGGCAATTCGCAATTAGCAGTCACTTGTTTTGTGGTGTCGACGAAGTTTGGCAAGCACCAAATGCGGTCTTTGGGGAAATGCAGCCGATTTTGCGACCACTCGGCTAGCGGTTTGCTTACCGCGACCACGCCTGCGACATGTCTGAGCAAAAGACGGAACAACCATGCTGGTCGTTCTTTACGTTCATTGGTTCCATAGTGGTCGTGCCAAACAATCGCAGGCCAGGGTGAGAACATCGCTGCCAGTCGCGCGACTAGAATCGACGAACCGTGAGCATGCAGGACATCCACGCGTTGTTTGCGGTTGTAGCGTACCAGGTTGCGAATCGCACCAAAATCAAGCGTATGCCCGCGATACAGACATATGCGACCGACATCGGCTGAAACGCTGTTGGTCAGAGGGCCGTCTCGACGCGTCGTACAAAGCGAGGTTCGATAACGATCACGAGGCATCTGGTTGACCAACTCGACGGCGACCCGCTCACGCCCGCCCAAGTCGAGCGTGTCGGTCATGTGCATCACATGAATTCGACGATCGGTTTTATTTTCCGCAATCATTCGTTCAATAATACTTCAGCGGAATCTAGTTTGGGAGAAGGAGATGAAGGGGCATTCGTGACCAGTTGAACGCCCCAGGTGTGTTGCAGCAAATTAGCCAAAGCCAATCGCAAGCCGTCGCGTGAATAACGCTGTGACCAAAGCGAAGCTTGTTGGCCGAGTTCGCGGTATTTTGTCAGGTCTTCGGCAATTGACTTTAGAGCGGTGACAAATTGTTGAGGATCGCCATTTGGCAACAAGATTCCTCGCCCAGCAAGCATCCTTGCCACTTGCCCGTGGTCGACTGCAACGCAAATGAGTCCATGGCACATCGCTTCGGCGATCACCTTAGGCCAACCTTCTGAATGGACCGAAGGCAACACGAGACAGTCGGCCCAATGGTAGTGTTCAAGAGATTGTTCAAATGGAACGGCCCCCACAAAGCGAGTGAATCTATCAATACCCCTCGCCCTAGCCAGGGCTTCTAGTTCGGACCGCAACGGGCCATCGCCCACGATGCGAACCTCCAATTCGACGCCGCTGGCGGCAACAGAGGCGATTGCTTCGATAAAGACATGCACTCGTTTTTCGGCTACCAAACGTCCCGAGAAAAGTGCTCGCAACGGGCAGGAAAACATCTTGTCTCGTGCATGGATGACTGCCGACTCAACCTGCTCGTCGCTCATCATGGAGGTAAAGAACGAATGGATGTGCGGTGGCTGGTTTTTCCAGTCTCCGTAAACCGTGACCGGAGCACCCCACCACCACGACTTCAGCAGCCAACGCTGCAATCGTCCTGTCAAATTCTCTCCAGCATACCCGTTCCATTGTCCCGCATATTTTGCCACGCGATAGCGAGAAAAGAATCTTGCCAAAATCACGCCGAGGAAGCCGAGGTTTCCGGGACATCGCACATGTATGGCATCCGCTTGCGACATTGCGAGGCAAAGTTCCAAGATTACAACTGGCAGCTTTATGCTTTGTATAATCTTTGCTTTTAAGGTATCACCGCCGGTGTGAACAATGGGGCAAATCTTGATGTTGGCACGCTCAAATCGCATGCTATCACCTTTCGGCGTGGCGTCTCGACAAGGTGCGGCTATCAATACTTCCGAAAATAAATCCGCCCAGATGTCAATTTCCCTAGCGTAGGGACCAAAGGCATAGAGATTGTCTTGATGACGGAAATGCATCACATGGGAAATGACGACGATTCGTTTCAAGTTCTGTCTATGCTCCGCAGTAGATCGCCTTCGTAATACATGGATGGAGTAACGACAGCGCTAGCAACGCATTGAATAAAACAAGACGCAGTGACCGCGAGCCGGGCTCGTATCTTCACGAAATTGTCACTCGACGATTAGTGTTACAATCTCGTTTTGGCTTTGTTGGATTGCTGTTGTTCATATCAACATCCCAATGTTCGCTCAATAGTTCCCGTAATGCGTCGCGCAAAGTTTCCAAGGAATAACGTTGCGAAAACTCAGCAGCTCGACGCGATACATCGACTTGCTGGTCCGGCGAGGTAGCGATTCTTTCGAGCGTGTTTGTCAGAGAATCGATGTCTCGCGCCGGCACGACAAATCCTCTTCCCTCCCCCAGCATCCAAGGCACCAAACCACGATCGGATCCGACGCACACTAAACCACAAGCCATCGCTTCGGCGATCGCTTTGGGCCAGCCTTCGGTGTCCGAGGCCAGTACCAGCACCTGAGAACGGTCGTAGAAGTCAAAGACTTGCTCAAAGTTGATTGCTCCTGCAAAATGGACACAAGTTTTCAGATCGAGCCGTGCAACCAGTTCTCTCAGTTGCTCGTTTTGCTCGCCATCGCCGACGATGTCACAGCGCACCGCTACGTCTCTTTGCGCTAAGTTTGCCACCGCCTTGATTAGCACATCTGCATTTTTGTTTTTCGATAGCCGGCCCACAAATAGAATCGACAATGGAGATTGAGGGACTTTACGAGATGCAATTTCTTTTGCTTGTCGGATGTGGGCAGCCGTCATTACGGAGGTGAAAAAAGGGATTACGTGTGGCGGTTGGTTTGGCCAATTGCCATACACGGTCACTATCCCACGCCACCACCGCGACCCGAGTAGATAACGCTGCAGCCGAACGCTCCATGCCTCCTCAGGAAAACCGCTCCATTGGCCCGCGTATTTTGCAATCAATTTGTTGCTAAAGCAAGGAGCGAGGATCACACCTAGTAGCCCTAGGTTGCCGGGACATCGGACGTGCACTGCGCTCGTTCTGTACAAAGCCAAACACAGTAGCCACACGATGCGTGGTAGTAGAACTAGTTGTTGTAATTTGGCCGCCAACGAATCCCCTCCACTTGCCGGAATTGGCCGCAGATTGACGTTCGCTCGCGAGATGGCTAAACCATCGCCTGGAGGTAGTCCATCCTTGCAGGGGGCGGCAATCATGACTTCCGGAAACAGGTCGCACCAAACGTTGATTTCACGAACATAGGGGCCATAGGCAAAGATTTTGTCGCGATGCCGATAGTGAGTGACGTGCGTCACAATCAGCAATCGTTTAACCGTCGGCACAGTCGTCTCCCAATCGTGCTATCACGTGTTGCAATGTCTTGCCGCAGATGCGGCCGTCGCGGACCTGAATGAATCTCATCTCACAATTGGATGCAAGTTGACGGTCGGATTCCGAATCACCGATCATCAGAGAACGTTCTACGTCAATATTCCACTTGTCGCGTGCAGCATGAATCATGCCCGGTTGCGGTTTGCGGCAATGGCACGTGCCGATTTCATGAGGGCAGACAAAGACGTCATTGATGATTGCATCTTTCTTGGCAAGCTCGCGAACCATTTGTTCGTGGATCGCATCGACATTTGCTTGTGTCATCTTGCCTCGCGCCACGCCACGCTGATTGGTTACCACGATGACCAAAAAATCCAATGCATTGAACAAGCGAATCCAATCAATGGTATTGGGGATCCATTGAAACTCGTCCCAATTGTGGATGTATTCACCTTCATCCGCTTTGACGTTAATCACGCCATCGCGATCCAAGAAAACACACCGCCGGATCACCATCGGTCTCCATCAACAAAGATGACTTTGCTGCCTTCGGGTTCCATGCGAAAGGGAACCTCGATTAGATCGAAAAGGGCTTCACGTAATTGTGATTGCAGATGTGGTTCACAGAAAAAGAGGACAAATCCCCCATCACCTGCACCGAGCAATTTGCCGCCCAGTGCACCGGCGTCGATTCCACGATTGTAGACTTCGTCGATAGCCCCATTGCTGATGGATGACTCAAGCGTTTTCTTTGTTTCCCACGCTTCATGCAACAGCCGTCCAAAGGCATTTAGATCCCGTCCTTCGGAAAGAATGTTGCGCATTTGGTGAGCGATTCCGCAAAGTTGACGTAACGCGGGACGGCGTGAATCACAATTGGACTTCTGTTTCTTTAGCACGCTGCTGGCGCGACGTGTTTTCCCGGTGAAAAACAACAGTAGCCGGCGGTTGAGTTCTTCCCACGTCCCACGTCGACAGACAACGGGGTCGACGAACACGGTCCCGTCGGGGTGGAACTGAATGAACTTCAAGCCGCCAAACCCGGCAATGTATTGGTCCTGTTTCCCAATCGGTTCTTTTAGAATGTTGATTTCAATGTTGCATGCTTGCTCGGCCAGACGTTTTGACGTGACAACATGGCCGTTGAGAACATGCAGCGCGTGCAATAATCCGACGGTGAAGCTGCTGGAGGATCCCATGCCGCTTTGCCCTGGCAGATCGGCAACCGAAACAATTTCTAACCCTTTTTTGATATCCAGCGACTTCAAGCACTCTCGCACAATCGGATGTTGAATTTCATCGGGGGTATCGACAAGCTCGGTTTGCGAGTAGCTGACACGAAACGAATCGCCAAACCGCTCCTTTACGGTCAAATACATGTATTTGTCGATGGCCGTCGAGATCACGGCGCCTGGTTCTTGGCTGTGGAAGACTTCGAGATCCGAGCCGCCACCGGCAAAGCTGATACGAAACGGAGTACGCGTGATAATCATGCTAATTGCTCTGCGATACGCTCGAGTCGTTCGGGGGTGCCAATATCATAAAATCGTTCTTGCGTAATGTGTCCGACCAAGCCCCGCTCCGAAATCAACAGAGGGAAAATCTGTTGTTCAAGTGAGACTTGCCCTTCGGGGATACGCTGCAGCACCGAACGTTTAAACGCCAAAACACCCGCTTCGACATATTGCAGTAATGGATCGTCCGGTGCGTCCTTTTTGTACTTGGTAATAAAATCGCCATCGTCCAAGGCAATGTTGTTGGTAACGCCTGTGTCTTCGCTTTGATTGTCATACACGGTCACGGCGCCGGTTGCTGAAGTATTGGCAAGCGTATCGAGCACTTCCGCATATTGAATCGGTAAATAAGAATCGCCATAAATCACCAAGAAAGATTCCTGTAGCAGCGGGGCGGCTTGACGCAGTGCGCCACCCGTGCCCAGCGGAGTGGTTTCTTTTGAATAGGCAATGCTGATTCCAAAACGGCTACCATCACCAAAGTGCTCTTCGATCTGTTCACTCAGGTAGCCTGTCAACAATACAATATCGGTAATCGATTGTTGCTGGAGCAATCGAAGCTGGTGTTCGAGGTACGGCGTGCCGGCGATCGGCACCATCGGTTTGGGGACCGTTTTGGTGAGCGGCCAAAGCCGCGTGCCAAGACCGCCAGCGAGGATTACGGCTTGCATGTCGTTTGATTAATTTCTTGGAGTGTGTTTTTTATGGCAAAGCGAATCGCTTGTTCCGAGTTGTGCTTTGCTTGCCAGCCGAGTTGGTTGATCGCAGAGACGTCCAGTAAGAATCTTGGCACGTCTCCCGCCCAACCCCCTTCGGTTCCGGTGTACTCGAATTTGACATTTTCCAGGTTCATCGCCTCGACCATCAGTTCTGCGATTCGGTCGACGGTGATCCAGTCGCTACATCCCAGGTTGAAGGTGTTGATCGGTTGTTTAGCATGCTCAATTGCAAACAACATCGCCTCGACGCATTCGCTGCTTAACAGATACGATTTTGCTTGTTTTCCATTACCAAGAATCGGCAGTGTGCTGGGATCGTCGAGCAGTTTATGAGCAAAATCGGCAATCACAGTGCGACCACGCGAACGCACTTTCTTTCCGACAATGTTGGCAAATCGAAACACCCAACACTGCATGTCAAACAGATGTTGAAACGATCCAATCAGACCCTCGCAGGCCAGTTTGCTGGCGCCATACAGAGAAATTGGGTGCGGTGCTTGTTGCTCGCTGATGGGAAGCGTTTCGCACACGCCGTAGACGGCCGAAGTGGAGGAGAACGCAAGTTTTTTTACACCCTGTTGCCGCATCGTTTCGAGCACAGCATAGGTCGCAAGTGTGTTTTGTTTCAGGTCCTTGTCGGTGGCATCGCCCGCAGTGAATTTGACGTCTGGGTTGGCGGCCAGATGGTAGACCATCTCTACCGAATCCATCGCGGCGTCTAACGCCTTTTGATCGAGCAGATCGCCTTGGATGAAACGAAATTTGTCATGGGTAAGCAGCGGTTCAATATGCTCTAAGCGGCCGCTACTGAGGTTGTCTAGCACGGTGACGTGATCGCCTCTCGTGACCAACGCTTCGGCCAAATCAGAGCCGATACAGCCAGCACCACCCGTAATTAGTATCTTACGTGACATCTTAACCGTTGTAATTTGTTTGTAGGGGAGGGGTGTTGACCCGCTGTGTACCAGAACGCAGTGATGCGGTCATACGCTGTGTGATTCGAGGTCGGTGATGTAAAAAAACAATCGCCGCAGCGACAATAAACCAGATTCCCTTGGATTGGAACTGTGTTGAGGTAAATGCGGAAGATAGCGTTATCGTGACAAGCAGTCCCAGGGGTAAATCGCCTCGGCGACGATGTTCCCAACCGATATAGGCAAAAGAGAACACAAAGGCGGTGAACACGATAATCCCCGGAACTCCGTTTTCCGCGAGTGTTTTAAGCCAAGCCGAGTGGGCGGCCTTCTCGACACCGAGCTTTCGTTTTCCAAGCCCATCGGTGTTTTTCAGATTCGCCCAACCTCGCTTGAATCCGCCGGTGCCGATGCCTAATGGGTTCTCCAAAAACATTCGCCACGCACCGATCGCAAAATCGGATCGGCTGCTGGTTCGTTCGGCGGCGGTGTATTGATCATCGAACAGTTTTTCGATACGTCCGGTTGATCGATCGCGAAGATTAGGAAAGGCATTGATCACGACGACGATGGCAAGCACACCGACCACAATAAACTTGAAGCGTTTTGTATTGGAACGCACCGATGACAAAACGAACAAAATGCAAGCGCTTGCGACTAAAATTCCACCACGGCTTCCGACCAAGAATACCCAGCAACAATTGACCGAAAAAAGCACAAGTAGCGTCGTCCGTGCCCTTCCCTCTTTTGATTTTCCAGCGATTGCAAAACAGGTAGCAAAGATGCCGGTAAGAAAAAAGTAGGTGAGCGCATTGGGATCGATATAGTTGCGATCAATGATGTCTTTCTCGACATACTCGGCGCGAGCCTCGACAAAGCTCAAATCGTTTTGCATGAAGAAAAACGCGAGACCACCAAGCGCCGAAAGCATCCCAATGGAAATTCCTAACACGTACCAGATATGCGTGTAGTTTCGGCAACGATAGAAATAGGCGAGCAGTCCAAAAACCGAAACCAAATTGAGTAGATGGAGGATGCCGTCTTTCAGGCCTGGGGTCAGGATTAATCCAGCAAACAGGATAAAAACAAAAAACTGCAGCAGTCGAGTGTGAGGATCTTTTTGTCGTAGCTGAAGTGGAATCGTGAGCAGGATGACGAGGACAAGCCAATAGTTAAATGTGTTGTACCGTAGCACACCCGTTGTCATCAGGAACACGCGTGAAAGTGCATCGATCGAACAGATGGCGCTGACCCCCAACACGCCGATCAGCGGATGACGTAGTCCCGCCATCGCCATCAAAAAACCACAGAATGTGATCACGGCCAAAGCGGCTTTGAAACCGACAATGCCCGTGGTCAGCCATAGCAGTGCCACCCCGATGCCGATCCACAGTGCCGCATTCTCTGCCTTGCTGCAGCGAGGCACCGCTGCATTGCGTTCAATCGGAGGAGGTCCGGTCGCAACGAAGACGCGATGAGAAGCCAAGCCAGTCGACATGGATATTCTTTGTTATCCCGATTTCAGTTTAGAGTCACGTCGCAAAAATCGATCGACAAAGAACATGGTTCTACCGCGTACAAAGTTCCATCGCCGCTTCATCTGTCCCGGTCGGACGAAGGTCAAACTGCGCAATGCCGTGTCGAGACCAAAGGCATAGATGAATCGCAACGTGTCAAGAAAGGTGCGGTTCTCTAAGCATCGTTGGTGTATGTCGTAGGCATTTTGGATCCCGGCATAGGCAATCACATAACTGTTCGGCCGTCCCGCTTTGTCGGGCAAATGCAACACATGGGCTTTTCCCGCCAACATCAGTTTGCCATGACGACCCATGCGGAGACTGATGTCGAGGTCCTCGCCCGTGCTGTGACCACCGAAGGCTTCATTGAACTTTACCTCGCGGATCACTGATGTTTTCCACATCATTGCGCAACCGCTGAGCCAGTCGCCCTGGACGACGGATTCGGTAGGCGGCTGGAAAATCCAGGGGACCGAGATTCCGCCTCGGGTGTAAGTGCCAGGTTTTAAATTCGGAACGATTCGGAACAGACGACGGATACGCCACAGCAACGGCGGCGACTTGACACCTTGTCGATCATGGGCGTTCACTCCGACCACTTGGTCTTCGTTATCCCGATAAACTTGAACCATTTCCGCGAGACATCGTGGCTGCAGCACAATGTCGTCGTCAAAGAACACAAGTAAATCGGTTGCTGCCCAACGAACCGCGAAATTGCGAGAACAGGTCAAGGTTTGAAACGCACCCTGGACGCGAAAGTAGAATACCTCGTGAGCCAAATCCGCGATTCTAGGGTAGCTGGCGATTCGCTGTTCCGTTTCGTCTCCAGGACTGGCGTCGACAATTACAAGGCGATCCGGCTTCAGGTCTTGTTCGGGCAGCGAGTCAAGAAAGCGAATGCAACTATCAGGACGTTTGAACGTGCAGATACACACGGTCAAACCTTTGCGGAGAGGGGCTGTTTCCTCGGGAAGCGATGGAATATCCGACACTCTCACTCCATCGCGAATGAAAGTCAAAATGTCGTCGCGGGAACGAGCGTCAACGCGGGGTTCGGTTACGGATGCACTCATGGGAATTGGTCTATTTAGGCAGCCACCTGCGAGTAAGCTTCGATGCACTGACGATAAAACGCCTCATTTTGTGAACGAAGTTTATGGATCGAAAAGGTCTGTTCGATTCGTGCGCGACCCGCTTCGCCCAGCCCAGAGGCGACTTGTTCGTCTTGGAGTAAGCGAATGATAGCCGCACTGATCTCATCAATGTTATCGGGATCGACGAGCAAGCCATCATGCCCATCTCGCATCAGCTCCGATCCCGCCCCGCGTCGACTGGCGATTGTGGGACAACCGCACGCCATTGCCTCCAGCGGCGCAAGTGCAAACGCTTCGGCATAAGACGGGAATATGGCCAAACGGGCTTGACGAAGAACGTTAAACAATTCGTTGCGGTCAAGATGTCCGTGAAAGACGACATGTTGCAACTCGTCGCTACTCAGAAGCGAACAGAGATATTGCTGCATCGATTCGCCTTTGATCGTAGGGCGGTCTTTTCCATAAATATGAAGCATTGCGTTGTTGCATTCCGCGAGCACTTGACGCCACGCTTTGAACAAAGGAATGACCCCCTTTTTTTCGGTGAGCGTTCCCGTAAATACCACATCTTGATTGGAAGTGCGATCCGCTGTTAGCGATGGTTGCACTTCGACCGGGTTGTAAAGGATTGCGTCCGGACCGTTTCGCAGTTTGAAAAGTTCGCGAGTCTTGGCTGCGGTGTAGTGGCTCACCGAGCACCAGTAATCGACGCGGCGCATCGAAGCGCGTTCCAGCCAGTAAGTGGTATTGTTGACCGAACCATTGATTTCCGCAGCAAAATAGCTGGCCGATCCATTCAGTCTGGCGACCACCGGAACGGGTAACTTGGGCCATCCCGCAGCCCAACCCGCCCAGTCAGGCACTTCGACGATGTCGACTTCACCGTTTTGACACCAGCGAGAGATGTGTTTGTACAAATGGTAGCGACTGGTCAGCGCCGCGATGGGGCCCGGAGGGCGGCGAAATCTCCAGACTCGGACTCCATGGTCTTCTTCGTAATCGGCCGATGGATAACTTCGTGGGTACATCCCCGCAACGCGAACTTGGTGCCCAGACTGAGCCAATTCCCTCGCCAGAACTTGGACACAGGTTCCGATGCCTCCATGGGGCCCCGGAGGATATTCGTTACAGATGAAGCAGACTTTCATTAACCTTGAACAGCGATCTGCTTGAGAACTTTTGTAATTTTGTCACTGGAGTTGCCGATCGGTAGATCGAGCTCGAGTTCCACGAACTGACGTCTCTTGTCGCGATCCAGCGAGGGATCGTCAAGGTAGGCATTGACGTGCTCGGCCAATTCCTGCGGGGTGTTGGCAAATCGCGCCGCTCCCATTTCGACGACGGGGCGATAGTGCTCGAATTTGTAGTAGTAATCTTTTAGTGGCACACCAAACGGCGGCGGTGACATCGTATTGAAACCGATGTTCACGACCGGTTTGTCACGGATCGCAAAATCCAGTGTCATGGTGGATGCAACATTGATATTCAAATCCACATGCTTTGTCAGATTCGCCAGCAGTTGGATATCCTCACTCGAGGGAATGACAGAGGTCCAATCACCAGGGATCGTCTGCAGCCAGCGAGGTTTGCTGTAAATCAACTCGGGATAATCTCGACAAACATCACCATAACGGACCCGCTCATCGGCGCGAGTCACCGGAGCAGGACGCAGCAGCACTTGGGGATTGCCTTTGATGCGTCCTGAACTGACCAATTCCATCAAGATCCGAACGTGATTCTGATCTTCGGGGGTCGTACCTGGCTCGCCGCCTGAGTAACAAATAATCGGTCTTGCCGGGTCCGCCCCCACCTGGCGACAGAATTCTTCGCGTGTCCAGACCAAGGATTCGTCCGCATAGGGATCAAACTGCGGAGTTCCGACCACATGAATATTGTCACCGTTGACTTCGGGATAATACTGCAGCAGTTCAACACGCATCTGGTCACTCCAAACCAGAAAATGATCAAACGGTGCCGCGATGCGGCCTTTGCTGGTGATGTTGTCCCAGCTGAAGATAAACGTCGCTGTGGGGATTCCCATCGATCGCGCCGCAAGTGCCGCTGGAATCACTTCGAGACAGCGTTGATGAGAACAAAACAGGACCGTAGGGCGAATCTCTTCAAAAAGCTTGACATACTCGTTGACACTTTCCAGCTTGGCAGCCGCCCGATCATGCCATTGCAACAGTTTGCTAATCCGACGTGGCGAGGCTGACATCCAACCATACGCGCGAGAGGCATAAGTTTGGATTCGGCTACGCCTATTGCCTCGGACCGGCATTTTGCGGGCGTATCGCATAGCCATCGTGTCGTTAAGGTGCAGATGGGCATGTGACAGCGATCGACGCAGAAAACGTACTAGTGGTTCATCCCGATACGCGATGCACTGCCTCCAATGCACTCGCCGGTCTTCCGACTTTTGGTAGGATGCGAGGTGTTGCTCGGGAATATCGTGAAAAGCATATACTTCACCCAAATCGGCGGCGCGATCAAGAAAGGACCCCAGGACAAAGTTCCGGATTCCAACTCCATCAGGAAAAAATGCTGCAGTTTTCATCTGCCCCATTTTACTTGGTGGATTCTCGATTTCGACTGCCGTAACGGCATTATTTGATTGCAATAACACGGCCTAGTACTCGTTTAAGCGGTAATCTAGAGGTAATTGTTTTGCATAGTGGACGTGGAAGACAGCGTGCCACCGCTTCCGCCGTTACGACCGGCCAAAGGGGCAATTTAATCAACGTGCCTTTGACCCAAATATAGGGAATCACCTTCGAAAATCCCGCCGCTTTGAAGACACGTGCCAATTCAGTTGTCGTGTATTCTTTTAAATGTAAACCGGTAGGTTCATCGTCGTCAAAAAACTGCGAGACATCGTGAGGGCCTGATAATGCATTCGGCGTCCGGCAGATATAGACACCGCCGGGCGCAAGGACATCGATTACATTTTTCAGGTGAAGGGCAGCGTCGTCGGGGTGCAGATGTTCGAACAGGTCTTTGCTGTAGGCCACATCCACGCTGTTTCGTTTGACCGGGATGTCGCTGCCATCGGAGATCACTAATTCACAATTCTCGGGGCATCCCTCAATCGTCATGATTTCTTCGGATACATCGACCGCATAGGCCTGCTGTACCAGTTCAGACACTCCGAACGTCAACGCGCAATCACCGGGCCCGATTTCCAGAAACGTGCTGTCCGGAGTTAGGAATTGACGTAGGAATGGAATGGTGCTGGCAACACGACGTGCCCGTCCTTCTTGCTCCTTACCACTGACAAGTGGATGATGTTTGACGCGCTGAAACAGTTCGTCATAAACCTCCGAATAAAGCGTTGCGCGTTCCTCTGCCGAAGCATGACGCAATCGATCGGCAAGTGCCTTTTCGATCTCATAATGTTCACGTATCTCATCAATTGTACGCCCATCATTTTCTAATACTCTCGTACTCATCTTTTCCCCCCGGTACTCGATTAAGACTTAGATGTTTTTCATATTTCTATGAGTTGTAAAAATATCTGTAAGTGCGATCCGACTATCGCCTAGGTGTCAATACAGCCGCTATTTCCGGATCTGAAGGAAGCTGAAAATCCTCGGAACGAATAAACTGCTCGCGGTCTGGTCGCAGTTGTACAGCGGGTGATGTGAACATGCATGTGTAGACAATTCGTTCACTCTCTTTCGCCCAGCCGCCTTTGTGGTACCCGTGAGTGTCTGCAAAGACAATGGTTCCCTTTGGGCCAAATGCCGGAATCCAACGCTCTGGTGGTATCACTTCCGCCATCTGTTGGTCACTGCTACGTCGCGAGTTCGACGTCTTCGAGACAAAATCGGGCTCGCCTTTCATCTTGCCTTTGCTGTGGCTGCCAATTGCATAGCTTAAGGGGCCACTTCCTTCGTCCACGTCCGACATGTAGACGAATATTTTCATAATGTAATGAGGGTCGTCAAAGTCACGATGCCACAACTGAGATGATTGTGCGGGAGAAGTCGTTTTATACGTATGCCAAACGTTAAAGTAGGCGAGTCGCGTTGTCATTCCGAAATACTCGTTGGCGATTCGCAAAATCGGTTTTTGTAATGCGAATCGTACAAACACGCTTTGCATGTCCAGTGTTGGTCGGTCTCCTAGTAAATAACGAACGTAAGGTTTTCGTGCGTTTGCTTCGGCGGAATCATCTGCGTTACCGCGATCAGCCTTTAACAACTCTTGGTTGTCTTGCTCGAGTTGATCGACCGCCGCAGACAGTTCGCCGAGTAATGAGGATTCACCAAGCAATTTTGATGCATCCATCATGGCTAGGCCGTCGCGGTTAAGACTATCGACGACCTGCCGGGCCTGCTCAGAGAGATCATGGCGATGCAAGGTATGATTAAGCGTTGCATTCAAGTTCGAAGCGTATCGCCAAGTAAATTCCGAGCGTCGGCTTGCTTTGGCAACTTTCTTCAATAGGGAGCGAACCATTCCTGAACTCATGTACTCGGTAAATGATCGAACGTCGGTGTCGGGTGCGAAACTCCAACCTTAGCGATTGGAATTGGCCTTCGTAAAATTGAGAGTTGAATTACTTTTGGGAGCAGCTGTTTTGCCGTGTATTGGCCATGATCCGAAAATGGGAATCATTCGGGAAGCTCAGTAGCGGCTTTATAAAAGTATTGTGACGCCAGTTAGTTGCGGTAGCTTACTTTCACCGCGATTCTAATTTTTCATCAACTGGCCAGCGTGTCTCTCTACCTACGCCGTCTAACGTGCTGTCAGTTCCATTAGAATCGATGACGTAACTATGATGTCGAGATTGGATTTGCGATTCTTTTCAATTGGCTGCCTTCAGTCGTAACGTTGAATTCAACCGTCCAGTCAGAGCGTGGATTTACGACGGCATCGACAGGACTGCTCTCCCCGTAAATGTCTAAAGGAAACGCGTCTGAAAAGTGTTTCGCCGATTCTGATTCGCCTTCCAAGTACAGTTTAAAGCAGACCGAGTACATTCCTGGATTGAGCCAAAGCGGTGGCATTTGCACTGAAACTCGGTAATCGCCCGGTTCAATTTGACCAAGCCCCATCTCGGCGCTTGTATTGCAAAGTGCCATTAATTGTTGGCTTTTCATATCCGAAAGCAGTAGCAGGAGACGGAATCCGCCTACAGGGCGCGGGATTGACATCACCGTCGAGAACGTCAAGTCGGTTGACTGTGACACTGAGTTGGACGAGCCGTCGTTCAGTTCCACACGTCCGAATATGGATCGCTCGTTACGTTGATATCCCGAATCGCCTTTGTCTGAATCGAGAACCCCGAGGTCTTTGAAATAACTTTGAATGACCGTTTGGACGTCACCTTGCTCAGCGACTCGACCATTTCTCAGCATAATGCCTTTGTTGCATAGCGAGCGAATCGCCGCCATGTTGTGGCTGACGAACAAGACGGTCCGTCCTTCTTTTGCCACCGAGTCCATCTTGCCCAAACATTTTTTCTGAAACGATGCATCCCCCACCGCAAGAACTTCATCGACAAGCAGAATCTCGGGTTCAAGGTGGGCGGCGACGGCAAAGGCCAACCGCAAATACATCCCACTGGAATAACGTTTCACCGGAGTGTCCACGAAACGCTCGACACCGGCGAAATCCACGATGGCGTCAAATTGTTTTTTGACCACGCTGCGAGGCATTCCCAGAATCGCCCCGTTGAGAAAGATGTTTTCACGACCGGTCAGTTCGGGATGGAATCCGGTGCCCACCTCTAGCAGTGATCCGACGCGTCCGCGGAGATCCACATAACCAAGCGTCGGATCGGTGATTCGCGAGAGAACTTTCAGTAGCGTACTTTTTCCTGCACCATTGGACCCCACGATACCGACGACGTCGCCTTGTTTCACCTCGAACGAAATGTCTTTGAGCGCCCAGAACGAGTTGCTTTCACGGCGTTGTCGTAATTCTTTCAGTCCGCCTCGGACGGTGTTGATTGCACTTGCCGATACGTTCATCAATGATTCACGCAGCGTGCTATAGCTTTTTTGCTGAGCGCCGATGCGGTACTGCTTTCCAATCCCTTCGGCGTGAATTGCTAGATCTGATTTCATGATGTGACCAGTTGTTTTATCGAGTTGCAGCAAAGGCCTAAGTTGATCCACTGCCAGACGTAAAAGCTGTTGTCGCTTTCGCCTTTTTGATATTCATCCCATTCATTGCGGACCGACCGAGCGTCGAGCCACTGACCTCCGTAAGAATCTAACGCCGAAGTGATGTTTGCATCGGCCCAGTCTCGAAGATCTTCGCGAAGCCATTCACGTTGAGGCGTTTGTAGTGGACGCTTGGGAGCTTCCACGACACCGCCGGGCATCAATCGAGCCACGAGCTTGCGAAGTAATCGCTTTTGCACCCCATCGGCGATCTTGCGATCAGCCGGCTGACGTAGCGCCAACTCAAATAGCCGGTGATCGAGGAAAGGTTCACGAAGTTCGGTAGATGATCGCATCGAAATCCGATCATTGAATCGTAATGCTCGCGGGATTTTGGTGTGCATCGCGTCCCGGTATTGCAAGTTCCGTAGTGCATCGGGGAAGCGCGCGGGAGCTTGGAAGGATTCCGCAACCGCTACAAATTCTTTGCTTAGACAATTTGGACGAGTGGCTCCTTTCTTCGCCGCTTGCACCGTCCCAACGTCTTGAATTTTGGCCGTCCCATCGAGGACTCGCTTATAATAGTCGTAGCCCGCCCATTGTTCGTCGAGTCCTTGTCCATCCAACAGAACGATGACGCCTTCGGCACGGGCGCGGGCAAACAACTGCGCGTAGGCAAGCGTTGGCATGCCGCCAAAGGGTTCATCCTGATGGGATTGCACTGAATCGGCTAAATCGGGCACGTCGCTGGGACGTAGCGTACACTGGATTGATGGATGTTTTGTATGTGCCAACATTTGATGAACCCAGGGCAATTCATCGTAGCGGTCGTCACCGGTGACAAATGTAAACGCTTTGACTTCGCTGGATTCGCCCTGCAATTCTTGAACCAATCCCAATAACGCCGAGGAATCCAGTCCGCCACTCAGATTGACACCCACGGGGACGTCCGAGCGGAATCGAAGACGAGTGCTCTCTTTCAACAATGCCAAATACTCTTCGGCCACTTCGTCTTCGGATCTGGTGTCCAGCGTTTGCCCAGACCGTTCGGCCAAATCATACCAGCAAGTAATTTGAAGTTGATCATTTTGGATCGTCATTTGATGCCCGGCAGGCAGGGACGACACATCACGCCAAAACGTTCGTGAACTGTGTTCATAAACGCCCGCAGTCAAGTACGTTGCCCAGGCCGTAGTGTCCGGTTCCGTCACCAAGCCCGCAGCTCTGAGAGCACGAATCTCACTAGCCACGATCCATTGGCCCGAGGATGATTTGGCGTAATACAGCGGTTTCACACCAAAGCGATCGCGGGCGGCAAACAATCGCTGTTCCACTTCGTCCCAAATCAACAGCGAGAACATGCCGATAAATTGATCTAAGCATGATTCACCCACCGTTGATACGCCGCCAAGATGACTTCGGTGTCGCTGTGGCTACGGTAGGGATAATCGCTCAGTTCGGCTCGAAGTTCGAGGTAGTTATAGATCTCGCCGTTAAACGCAATCTGATATCGCCCGTCCGCGGACTTCATCGGTTGCGCACCGGCGTCCGACAGATCAATGATGCTAAGCCGGTTGTGACCGAGACCCGCCGTTCGCGCCGGATCAATGTAGACACCGGATGCATCGGGACCGCGATGGTGCTGGCTGCGAACCATCGCGTCGAGATCGTCTCGGGCTACCGAGTTACCGAAGATTCCTGCAATACCGCACATAGTTTTTCTGCGAGAAACATTTCCGTCTTGGCCATCGATTCAGTCGTGCATCCACCGATATGAGGTGTAATCAGCAGTTGTGGGTTTTGGCGGGCGTAGGCGACGAGCGGGTGGTCAGACATGCCACCGGCACGTTCGTCGCAGAGCACGTCCACCGCGGCGCCGGCGATCTTGCCGCTTTGCATTGCATCCAACATCGCGGTTTCGTCAACGAGTTCACCCCGAGCGGTGTTCACGAACCAAGCTCCCGCACGCATCTGTTCAAATTGCTCTCGGCCGAAGAAGCTCGCCGTCGACGGACAAAGGTTGACATGCAGCGTGACGATGTCGGACTGCTTTAACAACGAATTCAGTGAGGAGATTTCAACGTAATCCGGCACATCGTTTTGATGAATGCGAGGATCAGCGGCAAGGATTCGTGTATCAAAGGCGTGTAAGTACTTTGCCACCAAACGCCCCAAGCGTCCGAAGCCAACAATGCCAATGGTCTTGCCGTGAATTTCGCGTCCACAAAATAAATCTCGGTCCCAGTGGCCCGCCGTGACATGTTGGGTCGCGGCAGGTAATCTTCGCAACAGCGACAATATCAATCCGATGGTATGCTCGGCAGTGGCGCGGATCTCACGCAAAAAGTCGACTTCGCCACGCAGGGAGATGACTCGCACACCCCGTCTATCGGCGGTTTCCAAATCAATGTGATTAAGTCCCGTGGTCGGCGAGGCAATGACTTGCAAATGACGTCCCGCTTCGAGCACTTCTTGGTCGATTTGATTCCGCAGTCGCACCCAAACCGCGTCGACATGCTCGATCGCCGACAAAAGTTCAGCACGGTCGAGATCAGCGAAGGTTACCTCGCCAATCGTTTGTAACTGAGCAGCCGCGGCAGGCGAAAAACGACTCGATTCGCTGACCAGGATACGAGTCGTCATTGAACCGCCTCGCCCCAGGCAATGCCCGAGGTGATCAACCACTCGGCCATTTGCATGTCAAACGGGGTGTCAATGTTGCATGCTCGATGTGGTGGCATGATCCATGCGCGACAATCTTGGCCTTTGAACGAATGTTGGTCCATCAATACCGATCGCTGTGTCAGATAGATCGAGCCTTCGCGTAGGTACAACGGACGGAGATCTTGCCGTCGCTGACCCTCGAACTCTTCTGCGAACGGCGGGTCGATCACACGTCCGTCCTCACCGACAAACTTCATCCGAGCCGGATGTTTTTCACCCACGTCGACAAACGAAATGACCGAATCGGCGCCGCTGGTTTCTAAAAGATCAATCGCACCATCAATATCCGACGGCAACCGTAATGGGTTGGTGGGTTGTAGTGTGAGCACGGCGTCGAAACGATCACCTTGTTGCTGCAAGAAATCAACCGTGTGCTGAATCACCGGCAGCGATGGTGTGTCGTCCTTCGCTAATTCGGCGGGCCGAATGAAAGGCACCTCGAGTCCACATGCTCGTCCGACCGATGCAATTTCGTCACATTCGGTGGTCAACACGACTCGGGTCAATTTCTTCGCGGCCAATGCAGCTTCGGCGGTATATTGCAGCAAAGGTTTCCCACACAATTCTCGTACATTTTTGCGTGGGATGCCCTTGGAACCGCCTCGTGCAATTACGATTCCAAGGACACGCATGCGTTGCTTTTTCCGGTGGTGGATTCGGCTGGTTGGGCGGACGATGAACTGTCGCTTGCTAAGGAATCGGCGGCTTCGTTTTCGCGGTAAATGTAGTCCAATCGTTTTTGGACGTAAGGATTCAGCTGGGAAAGGGATTCGGCGATCCGATCGGAAACAAACCCATCGCCGTACAACTGGCTTGCGGGGTAACGTCCCTTGGCGACTTGTTCCAAAACCGCCTGTTCGATCTTATCCGTTTCGGGAACAACAGGAGTCACATGCTGGTCCGTTTCGCGACCTTCTTGACGATTTCCCACTAAGACCACGGGGGTACCAAAGAAGCCGGCATCACGTACAAAACTGCTCGAATTGCCGATCGCACAAGTGGCATTGGCGAGCACCTGTAAATAGTCTTCGGGCATCAAGTTGATCAGCGTACGCAACCAAGTCGGGTTGTGTTTGTCACGAAATCGCCGAATGGTTTTGCTGACGTGATCGCTGCCGGCATCGATGTTAGGCCACATCAAGAGCGTTGGCATGCCCACCGCGTGAAGCGCCGTGAGCAGTGACTCCATCTGTCTTGCCTCGCCGCCGTATTCGGTCGTCGTGGGGTGAAAGATCACCAGGGCGTAAGGGTTGTTGATATCGATCGCAGCCCCACTGCCTTTGGAGTTGATTAAATCCTGGCAATCACGTCGTTTTAGCGTGCGTGCGATGTCGCTGCTCGGGCAACCGATGCTAAGAATGGTCTCGGGTTTTTCACCCATCCGAATCAGATAGTCGGCGGCCCGATCGGTACTTGGGAAATGGAAATGAGCGAATTTGCTGATCGCGTGCCGAGCACTTTCGTCGATCGAACCGGAGACTTCGCCGCCTTGGATATGGGCGATGCACAAGTTCATGTAGGCCGCCGCCATTGTCGCCGCGAGTGCTTCGTAGCGATCTCCGATGATCAAGACGACATCAGGATCGAGTCGCCGAAATTCACTGGCGAATTCCACGACGCCGAAGCCCAGTGATTTCGCCATCGTGGTGGGGTTCGAACCTTCGAGTTCAACATAAATTTGACCACTGATTTTGAAGCCGTCTTTTTCCACGACTCGTACCGGAAGATCGAACCGTTCCAAGACCATCGTCCCAGCCGCCAGCACCTGCAGATCTAACTCGGGACGTGATGCAATCGACTGCATTACCGGTTTTAAACGTCCGTAATTGGCACGGTCGACAAGCACCACACAGATTTTGCGTCGCGCCCCATTGGTTTCGCTGTGATTACTCAAGATCGTCCTCGGCTAACAGAGTGTCGGCGGCAACCGCAGCTTTCAGCTTTCGATTGAAGATTTCCGGTAAACGTTTTGCTGGAATGCCATTGCCAGGCTTTTTCAGTGTCAAGTGTTCGGGGCTGAGGATCGTTCCCGCAGCCAAGTCATGACGCGTCACCACACTTTTTCCAAACAGATCACGCAGCGGCGTCAATTCCTTTGCCATCGCATCTTTGTTGACAGGATTGGCATTCATCGTTTCGATAAAACGCACCCCTTCGACCAATTGAGCCAGTTCGCTGGTCGTGACCGACGCGGGAACGTCCGGCCCGAACGTCTCGCGACTGAACGTGACGTGCACTTCGAGAATATTGGCATTCAACGTCGCGGCGGCCAAACTGGGATAGATCGTGCCGGAGTGATCCGATAATCCCACCGGACATTCGTATCGAGTTCTCAGTTGTTCCATTACGTTCAGCCCGATCTTTTCCGGCGGACAGGGGTAGGACGTCGTGCACTGCAGCACCGCGACCTCGGCATCGTGTTCGCGAACCGTTTTCACCGCTGCGTCAATTTCTTCGATCGGATTCATACCCGTCGACAAAATACATGGTCGCTGTGTTTTTGCCATTTGTTGTAGCATAGGCAGGTTGCCGACTTCTCCGGATGCAACTTTCCAAGCGGCAACCCCTACCCGGCTCAATAGCTCTACTGCTTCGCTGGAAAAAGGCGAACTGAGAAACCACAGTCCTGCCTCGTCGGCATGTTGTTTCAATCCGTGCCACTGAGACTCGGTGAACTCCATCCGTTGCCAGTACTCGTAACGAGTTTCGTCTTGCGGACTGAACTTGACTCGCCATGGCTCGCCGGGAGTCGATTCCGCAGACGCGATGTGAGTTTGAAACTTCACCGCGTTCGCACCCGCTTTGGCAATGGCATCGATATAGGCATGCGCCGTACCGAGGCTGCCATCGTGAGCCTGCGCTACTTCAGCGATGATCAAACAAGCATCATCCCCGAGGGATAATCTTCCGATGTCAGACGACGTCGGCAAAGGACTTCTCCATACGACGGAAATAAAATGCGCCCGAAATTAAAATCAGAATCGAAACGACGGTGGAAACGGCAATCATTGGTCCCGGTGCGGTGTCGGTTCCGGCCAACGCCCAGCGGAACCCTTCCACGACGCCTACCATCGGGTTGATTCCGTAAAGCGTTCTCCAGGGTTCTTCTAGCATACTGCTAGGGTAAACCACTGGGGTGGCAAACATCCAAAGCTGGGTGATGAATGGCAGCACGTAGCGAACGTCACGATAGCGAACATTCATCGCCGAAAGCCACAATCCGACCCCCAGCGATGTCATAAATGCGAGTAGCAACAAGAAGGGCAGCACGAGCACATTCCACGTCGGCGCGATGCCGAAGTAAAGCATCATCAGCAACAATACGGAAAAGGCCAAGGCAAAATCCACTATACCGCCAAGCACCGTGGAGATCGGCAAAGCCAATCGCGGAAAGTAAACCTTCTTCAATAGATTAGAGCCTTGAACCAGACTGTTCGAGGATGCCACCATTGCGTTGGCAAAAAACGTCCAAGGGACCAATGCTGCAAACGAAAAAATAGGATAAGGAACACCGTCCGATGGCATTTCTGCAAGCTTGCCAAAGAAAAGCGTGAATACCACCATGGTGCTAAGTGGTTGAATGATCGCCCAGGCCGCACCAAGCAAGGTTTGCTTGTAGCGGACCTTGATGTCACGCCAGGTGAGGAAGTACAGCAGTTCACGGTATTCCCATAATTCACCCAACCGCAGTGGCATCCAACCCTTGGCGGGTTGAATGCGAATGACTTCTTGGCTGATCGGGTCTGCTTCAATCGCTGTGCTCATCGTGTTGCTGGTCTACTCGCTTGCGCCATCGGGTGTTGTTTGGCTATCATCGATACTCGTATTTGATCTTATTCGATCTTATTCGATCGGTTCGCTTATCCGATCGGTTCGGCAGAGGTGGCAAGGCTATCACTTCCCATCGCCGCTTCCTCAGTCTGTGTTTCGTAATTTGGATATTGAAACGCAATTGCCATTTCACACATCGTTTTTCGAATCACGACATCGTCTTCACCGACTAGCAATTGAAGTTTCTGAAGCAGTTCGCGAATTTCCTCGGAGCTGAACGATTGGTGATAGGCCGTCTTCACCTTGGGATGAAGAGTGGGCATCATTTCCTCGTGTTCCATATAGAGTTCTTCATACAGTTTTTCGCCTGGGCGAATACCTGTGTATTCGATTCTAATATCGTCTTCGTTTAGACCGGACAAGCGAATGAGGTCTTTGGCCAAGTCGAGAATTTTGACCTGTTTACCCATGTCAAGAACGAATATTTCACCTCCTTTGCCCATGCTGGACGCTTGCAGCACCAACTGAGACGCTTCGGGGATCGTCATAAAGAAGCGTGTCATTTCAGGATGAGTAATCGTAATCGGTCCGCCATTGGCAATTTGTTCTTGAAAGATGGGAACAACGCTACCTGCGGATGCCAATACATTACCAAATCGGACGACTACAAATTTCGTCTTTGATACTTCCGCTTTGGCATGCACGAACCGTTCGGCCAACTGTTTAGAGACTCCCATGATGCTAGTCGGTTTGACCGCTTTGTCGGTTGATATCATGACAAAACGCTCGACATCATACTCGTGACAAAGGTCCACTAAACCTGCGGTGCCCAATACGTTGTTTTTTAATGCACGTGATGGATTCAATTCCATTAACGGAACATGTTTATGAGCCGCCGCGTGGAACACGATTTCTGGTTGGTAGTTTTCAAAGAGCGTTCGCATGCGATGCTGATCGCTAATGTCA
>NZ_ANOG01000771.1 GCF_000346295.1 Rhodopirellula maiorica SM1
AATGGCATCACGTTTTGGTGTGTCAGCGACAACCTTCGCAAAGGCGCTGCGACCAACGCGGTCCAAATTGCCGAATTAATGATCAAGCGATCGGCAACGAAAACAGCGTAGTGGCTGCCTTGGTCGATCGCACGTTCAAATTGACCATTGCCTATGATGGAACCGACTATTCCGGTTGGCAAATTCAACCGCAAAAGCCGACCATCCAAGGCATGCTCGAACGTGCGCTCGTCAAATTGACACGCCAACGGGTGCATGTCACCGGCAGCGGACGCACCGATGCCGGAGTCCATGCGTTGGCTCAAGTCGCGAGTTTACGAACTCCGAATTGGCGTGCTAGTGCCACGGATTTGCTCAATGCGATGAACGTCAATCTGCCACCGACCATCGTGGTCACCGATGCGGTCGACGCGCCCGACGACTTTCATGCGATCCGTGACGCCATTGGCAAACGATACCGCTATCAAGTTCAGGTCGGAGGCCAGCGAAGTGTGTTCGACTATCGCTATCGCTGGCATCTGTATCACGACATCGATTTGGACGCCGTCAGCGAAGCGGCGGCTCGGTTCGAGGGCAAACATGACTTCGCCAGTTTTCAGGCCGTCGGCAGTCCTCGCAAAACCACCACTCGCAATGTGAAGGTTTGCGAAATTATCCGTGAACCTTCGATGAGCCATGGTGGCATTTTGTTTTCGGTCGAAATCGAAGCCGATGGTTTTCTGTACAACATGGTTCGCAACATCGTCGGTACGTTGATCGAAGTGGGCAAGGGCAAGTATCCCCCCCAGCACATCGACAATGTGATTGAAGCGGCCAATCGCGATGCCGCCGGCCCTACTGCGCCGCCGCAAGCGTTGTTTCTAAAACGCGTCGACTACTTGCCGTTCGCTTGAGCGCATTCACCAAACGCACATTCGCCATTCACACGATCTTCACACTCTGGCCGTATTGAACTGGTACTCTGGCGTTTGCCAGAACGATTCACCTGTGCTTCGCATCCTGTCGATGGCTAGACTACATCCATGTCGTCGAGTCTATCGGAGACTTTGTCATCGGTTGTCGCTATGTGGCAACCCCAAATGGATCCTCAAAGCCATGAATTCCCAAAGCACCACGGCGTGTCCCGAACTAGAACAAGTGAACGTAGAAACCGTTGAGTTGAACAGGAACCAGCCCATGACTGCTCCGTCTCAGCCCATCCTCGATGAACCAACACGCTCTTTCGTTCAGCGTTGTCTGTCAGCCGGACTTGTGGAAATCAACGACATCAAAAAAGTGGTCGTTTCGCTGCAGGCCGAAGGTTCCGCGTTCACTGCAAAACGGCTCGCCGAAGGGTTGATTGGTGCGGGACTGCTGACCCATTGGCAAGCCAACAAATTGCTGGCCGGTAAGAGCAAAGGATTTTATCTGGGCAGCTATCGGTTGCTGCGCCCGCTCGGAAAAGGCGGGATGGGAGTGGTTTATCTCGGCGAACATCATGTGATGAAGCGGTTGATGGCGTTAAAGATCATGCCGCCTGAATCAGTCGCCGACAAACGACGTGCGGACCGATTTCGCGAGGAAGCTCGTGCGTCGGCGCAATTGGATCACCCGAACATCGTCCGTGCCTACGACTTTGCCGAAGCGGGTGGCAAACTTTACATCGTGATGGAATACATCGACGGAATCGATTTACAGGCTGCGGTTCGGCGTGACGGGGTGATGTCGGTGCCGCTGGCGCTTGACGCAATCCGCCAAGCGACCTGCGGATTGGCCCACGCGCACGACCGCGGCGTTATCCACCGCGACATCAAACCATCGAATCTGATGCTCCGCACCGATGGCGTGGTCAAAGTCAGCGACATGGGACTTGCGCGTGTCAGTTGGATGGGAATTGATGAACAATCCACAAACAACCGCTTGTTGGGGACTGCCGACTTCGTGGCTCCGGAACAAGCGATCAACAGCAAGAGCGTCGATGCTCGCGCCGATATCTACTCGCTCGGCTGCACGCTGTATTACTTGTTGACGGGGCAAGCTCCATTTTCGGGCAATACGATTGCGCAGCGTTTGGCAAAACATCAAACCGCCGCGCCACCGGACGTCCGCTCGATTCACCCCGATTGCCCAAATGCCGTCGCCGAACTGGTGATGCGAATGATGGCCAAACGCCCTGAGGACCGGCCCAAGTCGGCCGCCGAATTGCT
>NZ_ANOG01000772.1 GCF_000346295.1 Rhodopirellula maiorica SM1
ATGCGCGAGATCAATCGCCCTGGTGGGTCGCTTGGTCGATCCCAGTGCTGCAATCTCGCGCTTCGCGTCTGGGGTGATGCCGCGATCACCGACAACGTGCTAAAGCATTGGCTGTACCGGTTGTACGAACGCAATGGTTGGTTGGATATCGGACGCAAACGACCGATACCGCACGAATCATGGTTCCAGGTCGCAGGCTATTTCTATTACTTTGGTCACTACTATGCGGCCATGTGTGTGGATCAATTGCCGGCCGCCGAGCGTGCTCCGTATCAAGCGATGCTGGCGGATTTAATCGTCCCACTACAAGAAAAGAACGGATGTTGGTGGGACTATCCGCTGTACGATTACCATCGTCCCTATGGGACCGCGATGGCGATGATGACGCTGAAGCGATGTCTGCCCGCCGAGTAAGGATTGTTCGGCGTGTAGGTGTCCGCTTGGGGCGTAGCGAAAGTCGCCAAAGCTTTCGGATTACCGCTTAGCTGCGGATCATACGGATCAAGTCGTCGTTGGAAAGCTTCGCAGCGGCCTCGGTTCCTTCCATCACGCCGGCGACGAGATCGCGTTTGGATTCATGGAGTGCAAGGATCTCTTCCTCGATCGTTCCCTTGGCGATGATGCGATAAACCATGACCGGTTTGTCTTGCCCGTAGCGATGCGCTCGGTCGGTAGCTTGGTCTTCGACCGCCGGGTTCCACCACGGATCCATGTGGATCACATAGTCGGCGGCCGTCAAATTCAATCCGGTCCCGCCTGCTTTCAGCGAGATCAAGAACACGTTGGCGGTGCCTTGCTGAAAACGATCGACGGCTTGTTGGCGTGCTGCGGCGGGGGTTGATCCGTCCAAATATTCGTACGTGATTCCGCGAGCATCCAGTGCCGTTCGAATCAATGCCAAGTGGGCGGTGAATTGGCTAAACACCAATGCCCGGTGTCCTTCTTCGCGAAGACTATCGAGTGTTTCACACAGTTGGTCCAGTTTGGCCGACGATTCGGTCCAGTTTTTATTGACCAAGCCAGCGTGGCAAGAGATTTGTCGAAGCCGTGTCAGCATCGCGAGGATTTTGAACCGTTGGTCTTTGATGTCGGGTTGTGATTCGAGCTGTTCGATCTCGCCGATCGCCACCTGTCGCACCTTCTCGTACTCGGCACGTTCAGCGGGACTAAGATCGACATACAAGTTCATTTCGGTTCGCGGTGGCAATTCTGTCAGCACTTCGGATTTGGTCCGTCGCAACACAAACGGCTTCAACCGTTCGGCCAACGCCATCCGGCTGGCTTCGTCGCCTTGTTTTTCAATCGGCAAGGCAAATCGTTTACGAAAATGATCCCAACCGCCAAACACGCCGGGGGAAACAACATGGAACAGACTCCACAATTCGCCAAGATGATTTTCGACGGGGGTTCCGGTCAGTGCCACGATCCAATCGGATTTCAGTGCGGCGATCGCCTTGGACGTTTTGCTGCGGCTATTTTTGATCGCCTGCGCCTCATCAAGCACGATCGTTCCCCATTGGATCTTCGCGAGTGCGGCGGCATCACGTAGGGCCAATCCGTAGCTACAGACGACAAGGTTACCGGGACCGACCGATGGCAGAAACTCTTCACGCTCAGTTTCGCGGTACAAATGCACGTTCAAATCCGGAGCGAACCGCCCGGCTTCGCGAGCCCAATTGAATCCAACCGAAGTGGGGGCGATCACCAAGCTAGGGCCGGTTTCGGATCGGTCCAACAACACCGCAAGCGTTTGCAGTGTTTTGCCTAGCCCCATGTCGTCGGCCAAAACCCCGCCGACGCCCCATTCGGCCAGACGACGCATCCATTTGTATCCATCGATTTGATAGTCACGCAGTGTCGCATCAAGTTTTTTAGGGAGCGAGGGATTCAGTTTTTCGGAGCGGTTGAGTCGAGTCAAGCATTTCTGCCACGATTTGGCCGCTTTGATTTCGATGTCCGATTCCATCAAGTCCCGGATCGCGGGGGCTGCGGTGGCATCGAGTTTCAACGTTTGGCGATCCGCGTGCGCCGCATCATGCAATCGATTCAAACGTTTGCGTAGCGAATCCGAAATGCGAGCCCAGCCTCCGTCACCCACACGGATAAAGTCGCCTTGGATTTCGTCGGCGGTTGCTGTGGATAATCCATCGAGAAGTTCTTTGAGTGGGACTTTCTTGTCGCCAAAATCGCATTCACCGCTGATGCCAAACCAATTCCGTTTGCTGGAGATATCGACGCGGACATTCTTGCTAGAAAGACTGCCCAAAACCGAGATCGGTTTCTCGCTCGTTTTGTCCCACAGGACCTCGATATCGAGGTCGCTTGTTTGAAGCCGTTCGATAACACGCAGTGCGGCGTGGAAATCGGTGGTCGTACCGAAACCGGTACTGTCGTCGATCTGCAGATCAAGCGACTCGGCGATCTTTTGAGCTCGCTGAAACTCTTCCACAGGATCACGTTGCACTTGGACCGGTTTTCCATCTCGGGTTACCGTGACGACCATCGGATCCGCACCGGGGCATCGCAAAATTCCCGCGGCATCGCGAAAACGAATCCCATAATCCATGGCACCGTCACTGCGTGATCGCAGCAACAAGGCAAGCGGCGCCTGTTCGCGGATGATCGGGCCCGCATGCGATTCAGGCAGCCGTAACGAGATTCGTTTTTGCAGCGAACGCACCTTTTCGGTCACCGCAGCAATCTGGTCATCTTCAAAGACACCCAGACCAACGACGTCACGCATCAATTCGATGTTCTCGCCATCCATCTCGCTTAGATGCAGAACTTGGTTTTTCGCATCGATACTCAAAAACGCACTCCGAGTGCAAAGGAGTTTGCCCTCTCGGGTTTTTCCGTTTTCGTCGGTAAAGCCAAACGCCCATTTACCGCTTTGCTTCAGCGGCAACAGGGCGATGCAAATGGGGGCACGAACAAGCTGGCAAGGTTCGCCATCGAACATCAAATTGGGTTGATTGACGAGCCGCGACAATGCATAAAACGCATCGAGAATTAACCCCGAACCACCGTAGTAGTACCCCTCGTCGTCGCGAGTGATACCGGCGACCACCCTGCGGTCCGCCGTTGATAACGGCAAATCCACTTCTTTGACAAGCCGATCGAGCGACAGTTTCTTGCCTTTGGTAAATCCATCTCCCCTTTTTTTCTGCATTTGCAGCATGGCAGAGACGGTCACGTATCCGTCGTTGAACTGGAAATCCCAAGCGACACGCTGAGCTCGTCGCTCTTGCAGAACCGGTAGGCTATCGTCACCTGCGGGATCATCCTCGGATGCCATGGAGGATTCAAAGTCGATCAATGCATTCAATCGCCTAAACGCTCGTTCTTTTAAATCGACTTCAAAGCGATCGTAGTTGGCTTTGCCTTTGGCAAAGTTGCCCTTGATGACGTCTCGTGATAGTGGCGACCTCATGAATTCCAATTGGTCCAACAGGTAGTCGACGAATTCGTACTGATGCACGCAAATTCGTTTGCCACCCGCATCGTCACAAGTGCATCCCGTCAGGAAATCGGCATCGTCGACTCGAGCAAAGACCTCGGGCTTATCTTGCGAAGTGACAACAACGCCATGAAATTCTCCCGCCGAGAATACTTGCTTGACGGAACAGCGAACGTCTTGATCGCGGGTCAGGTGCTTGATCGTCGGAGGAAACGCGTTGAAAATGTCAACGAGACGATCATGCCACTGCGCATGCCGGTGAAGGCCTACGTTGGGATCGATTTTTGGCGGCAGTATAAAAGAGGGCAATTTCGCCTCATTCGCCGATGCCCTTGCCTTGGCGAGTTGGGCAATTGCGGCTTGCATTGCTTGTGGGTTCAAAGATCCGTCTTTCATAATGACAAGCCATGGCGTGAAATGAGAACGTTGCGTCGTGGTCGCTCGACCAAGACCTGCCTCGTTATATCAAATCCGCCGTTTTATGCCGAGTCAGAACGATAAAGCGAGCGTTGTAAACGCTCAAGTATTCGCTTGACCTTTGATCGTTCGCTGGGCGACCTTCCATGCATCGACTAGGTGCGTCTGGTAGCCTTCGGGGCTGAGTAGCGAATCGACTTCCTTGCTTTCGATTTCGAACAGCCATCCGTCACCGTAGGTATCAGCATTGATGATCGAAGGGTCCGTCAAGCAGGCATCGTTGATCGTCACTAAGACGCCCGCGATCGGCGCGTAGAGATCGCTCTCGGCTTTTTTGCTTTCGATCGCTCCGATCAATTGGCGAGACGCGATTGTGGCGACCGGTTCGAGCGTCCACTCTAAAAAGTAGACGTCTTGTAATAACCGCACGGCATAACCGGTCAAGCCGAAACGCCAACGATCGCCCGTGGTTTGTAACGCCCACATGTGATTGCGGACGTACATTCGGTCGCCTGGAAATTCGGCTGTAAATTCGCCCATCGCGAACGAGAACGAATCACTGCTCACGTGTAGCGAACCCCTTGGTGCTCGGGTTCAAAGAACGCAGGCAACAACGCGTCGGCACGCAGTAGTCCATCGCGAGTCAGTCGGATCGTGTCGCCATCGATCGTGACCAATCCGTCCTCGACGTAGGTGTTCCATTGGTCTTGCCAATCCGAGAGGATGTCGACACCAAATTTGTCGCGAAAGTAGCCGACTTCTAGATAACCACGCTTGAGCAACAGGATCATTTCGCGGACCAAACGTTGATGATCGGTGGGCACAAACCCGCGACCGAGTGGCAATTCGCCCGCTTCGATTGCCCCCAGATACTGCTCGAGTTCAGGTAGGTTTTGGTAGTGCACTCCGCTGGCGTGACCAAAGCTGGCGATTCCGGTCGCCAACAAATCGGCACCCTGCCAAAGATTGTCACGGTACGAGAAGTTGACTTTGCTAGGGTCTTTCACCACGGTGTAGGCGCTGCTGACGCTGTAGCCGGCGGCGATAAATTCGCTGAATGCGTAATCAACCCAAGCCCGTTTGGTCTGCCAATCGGCCACCGGGCTTTCGACTTTATTGCCAAGAATATCTTTGCTGTAGACCGTGTTAAACGGCAATTCCATTTGATAGATCGTGACGCTTTCCGGCGACAGTTCGAGAGTACGTCGCACGTTCTCTTTCCAATTGTCCCAGGTTTCGCCAACCATTCCCGAGATCAAATCGATGTTCACGTTGGGGAACTGAGCCGCGCTGATCCATTCCCAAGCATTAAAAACTTGCTTGCTCAGATGGGCGCGTCCGTTGTCCTCGAGAATCTTGTCCGAGAAATTTTCGATTCCCAAACTCAAACGGGTCACACCGAGTTCTTCGCGAAGCGTTTTGACTTTGGTTTCGCTCAGCGTTCCCGGTTCACATTCAAACGTCACCTCTTCGGCACCGTCCCAGGTGATGTGTTGGCGCAGTCGATCAGCCAGCTTGGTAAGCTGTTTCGGGGCCAGAAAGCTTGGGGTGCCTCCGCCAAAGTACACAAACCGAAACGGTCGGTCGCCCATTACGGGCAATTTGCTGACCATCGAGATCTCGTTGCACAGCGCATCGACATACCGCTGGACTTCCGCGGCGTTGACGTCGGTAAAAACTTTGAAGTAACAGAACTTGCAGCGTTTGCGGCAAAACGGAATGTGCAGATAGAGCCCAAGCGGCGTGTCTTCTTTGGGGGCATGATGTAACGCCTCGTTTACCGCCGGCAACTCTTCTTTCTTCCATTGGCTGTAGGGGGGGTAGTTCGAGATGAAGTAGCTGCCGACTTCGGTTTTCTTTTTATCGCTTGCGGCCGATGACATGTGGAGTGGCTTTGGGCTGTAGGAGGGAAAGGATTCAAGCGGTGGGACGTCTTGTTGCAAATCGCTTGGGTAGCGACAGGCAAGTTACGTCATAAAACAGTCAGGTGGATTTTAGGACGCGGGTTTGGCAAAGCACCGTACGATCCCATTATCATCGGCCACAAATACTTCGCCACCGGCGATTGCAGGTGGCGCGATAAACGAGCCGCGAATTTCATATTTCCAGCGTTCGCTTCCGTCGGCAAGCGACAAGCGAATCAGCCGTCCATCGGTCGACGCGATCCAAACATCGTCTGCCGAGATCACCGGCGACGCATCGGCACGGCGACGAAGAGTATAACGCCACAAACGTTTTCCGGTCTTCATTGAAATCGAATCGACCTGTTTGTTTTGGCTACTGACGATCACCTGATCGCCAGCGACCGCCGCACTGCCGCGGTACTCTTGCGGGCGGTCCTCGTCGATGTAACGCCACTTTTCTTTCTGATTTTTCCAGTCCAATGCCAAAACCGCTCCGTCCATGATCGGCAAAAAGGCGCTGTCGCCTTGGACCGCAGGGGTGCTGCCGGTGGGGCCCCCAAGCGGAATGGTGTCTCCGATCGCTTTGCCCGTGTTCAAATCAACGATGTGCAGTTGCCCATCACATCCGCCCAGGAAAGTGCGATCTCCAGCAACGGTGGGGCTACAGCGAATTTGGTCGTCGGTTTGATAGGTCCACACGGACGAGCCGTCTTTGGCGGCAAAGCAGTACAGTTTTCCATCCTGGCTGGCGATCAGCACGTTGTCGCCAAAAAATGCCGCCGAGCCGTCGATCTCGCCTTCGGTTTCGGCTTGCCACAGCAGTTTTCCCGTTTTGGCCTCGAGAAAATAGAAATTGCCTTCGACATCGCCGATTGCGAGGTGTCCGTCGTGAAACGCCGGTGCGGCGGTGAACCCGGTGTCATAGTTGTGGGTCCACACTTCTTTGCCGTCGGACCGCGAGATTGCGTAGAGTTTTCCCATCACATCGGCTGCAAACACCAAATTGTCGGCGACGACCAACGCCGACTCGATCGCCTCGTCCGCCTTGTATTCCCATTTAACAACCAGATCTTGGGGGACAACCTGATCCGTGGCACCGGTGGATTCGGGGTTTCCTCGCGCCAACGCCCAATTCGAAATGGATTTGCGAGCCGATTCGTCCGAGGCGTACCCGGTAGGCGAAACAGCGGTGGCAAGCGAAATTGAGATCAAAACGACGGCAAATTTGACGCAGCCGGCTTCAGAAAACATGTTTATCTTCAACATTGCAGCTTATTTTCGAGTCTTTGCGATAGCCGGTAGTCAAAATCGGCGATTCCAGCGATTATACGTGCTTGCTTCACCCTGCGAATGCAGGACCGTTTTTCCTCGATGTTTTTTCTGACTTCATGATTTGTGTTAGCCTCGGTCGTGCCCGCCACAAGCGGATGATTGCTGAACATCAGTTTCTTGTCGAACAAGGCGCCGAGTTGGTCGAGCTTCGGCTGGATTTCATCGGGCGAGCGGTCAACTTGAAGCGTTTGATTGATGAACGCCCCGGTCCTGTGGTGATCACGTGTCGCCGCCGCGAGGACGGGGGACGTTGGATGCGGAGCGAGCAGGAACGGTTAATGGTGCTGCGGAGTGCCATCGCCGCTGGGGTCGAATACGTGGATATCGAAGCCGATATTGCTTCGCAAATCCCTCGCTACGGCGACACAAAACGGATCATCAGCTACCACGATTTTGCCGAAACCCCCGACGATCTCGAAAGCCTCGCGGCCGCAATGGCGGACGAGGACGCCGATATTGTCAAAATTGCATCGATGGCCAACAGCTTCTCGGACAACATCCGTATGCTGAATATGGTCAAAAACGCCAAGCGACCGACAATTGGAATTTGCATGGGCGAAATCGGGATGGTGACCCGGATTCTAGGCGAACGCGTCGGATCGCCGTTCACCTATGCCACGTACAGCGCCGAAAAGAAACTGGCGCCGGGACAGCTCAATTGGAAAGAAATGAACACGCTGTACCGCTACAAGGAAATCAACGAAGCGACCGAATTGTTCGGAGTCGTCGCCGATCCGGTGGCCCACAGCTACAGTCCGCTGATTCACAACACCGCCTTTTACGACCAGGGGCTGAATGCTCGGTATTTGCCGTTCCGCGTCCCCGCAGACGACCTACACATTTTCCTACAAAACGCCCGCAAACTCGGGGTCAGTGGGATTAGCGTTACGATCCCTCACAAGGAACGAACGCTTGAATATTGCACGCAGGCCGAATCGAGTGCAAACGGAATCGGGGCGGTCAATACGGTGATTTTCCAAGGCCAAGACAACCTCGGCTATAACACCGATTATCGGGCAGCGATGGATTGCATCGAACAGGTGCTGACGTTGAGAAAAGATGTCGACAAACCGATGCAGGGTATGTCGGTCATGATCCTTGGCGCCGGTGGGGTATCACGGGCCATCGCTTGGGGATTGCGACAACGGGGAGCCGAAATCACGATCGCCTCACGAACCTTTGAACGCGCCAACCTTTTGGCGACCGAAATCGGATGCCGTGTGGTCGAATGGGATGACCGACATTCGCAGAAGGTCAATTTGTTGGTCAATGGAACGCCGATCGGAATGCATCCGGATGTCGACAGCTCTCCGTATAACGCCTCGGCCATGAATCAATTCATGGTCGTCTTTGATACGGTCTACAATCCGGAAAGCACGATGCTGATTAAGCAAGCGAAAAAGCACGGCTGCCGCATTATCACCGGTGTCGATATGTTTGTTCGCCAAGCAGCGTACCAGTACAAATTGTTTACCGGACGTGATGCTCCTTCCCAATTGATGCGGGACACCATCAAACAAGCGACCAACCCCGTTCAGTTAAATTAAGCATTTGCGGCATTAGGAGTGATCGTGACGCAGGATTCTTCGCAAAATACCCCCCCTTCGCCAGAGAAACCCGGCGACGAAACCCCTTCGCTGTTGGCGGGGGTGACGATTCGCAAAGCGATGCCAAGTGACGCCGAAGCGATTCACGCCCTGCTGCGGCCTTATGTGACCCAGCGTCTATTGTTGGCTCGCACCGAAGCCGAAGTGATCGAGCTGACTCGACACGGATTTATGGCGGTGCGAACCGATGACGGCAAAGAAAAGTGCCTCGGTTTTGCCGCCGTTGAAATCTACAGTGCCAAGCTGGCCGAACTGCTCAGCTTGGCGGTGCACCATGACTATCGGAACATCGGTGTTGGCCGAATGTTAGTCGACCACTGTGTCCAGCGAGCTCGTGATCTGGGAGTGATGGAGGTGATGGCAATCAGTTCCTCCGAAGAATTTTTCAAAAATTGTGGCTTCGATTACTCGCTGCCCGACCAGAAAAAAGCGTTCTTCTGTCAATTACGCCCTCGCCACCCGCACTGATCAGCTAGGCAACCGTCGTTGCGGCTAGCAGAGCAGGCTGTTGATTTAG
>NZ_ANOG01000773.1 GCF_000346295.1 Rhodopirellula maiorica SM1
AAATCACGGCCCACGTTGCGATACAGCGAACTCGATTTGGTGGCGGCACGACTGCTGAGTCCGCCAATCCCACTGGCGTTCGCATCTTGCACCACCTGATTTTCTGCGTACGCTTCACGCTTATTCTTTGATCCGTACCACAGATACGTTTGATTCAATTCGTTATTGAGCTTGATGATGATCTTGTCTTGCGGTGCCTTGATATGAACCACCCTCTCGTCCTGGTTGATATTTAAATACTCACCTTCGGCAATGTCGGCGCCGTCTTTCCATTTGCCGTTAATGCCTTGCTGATAGTCACCGCAGTGGATGGTGTTGACCACGATGCCCGCCCCGATCGCCTTTTTGCAGGCCGACCGATAATCGACCGCCCCTTGTGTGAATGGCTCATTGCCAGCGATAAAGATTGCTTTGTAGGCGTTCGGTTCACTGCTCCAATCAAGTCGCTTAACCGCTTCCTTGATGATTTGGCCGCAATACTCGTCGCCTCCGTTGGTGCTGAGCGCGAACAAGGCCTCTGAGACTTTATCCAAGTCGTCGGTCAACTGTACCACTTGTCGGATGTACCCCTCGCTGGCAGGCAATCCTGAGTTGCCGTACTCAAACACAGCAACGCGAAGCAGCGGTGTTTTGCCTTTCTTCTTGGCTTTGGCAAATTCTTGCACAATGTTCCAGAGCTGACTCTTGGCTTGACCGATCAAACCGTCCATCGAATTGGAAGTGTCGAGCAGAATCGCCACGTCGACCGAAGGCCGCGTCCCCGAAAACGGTGCTTTCTTTTTGGAGTCCGACTTTTTATTACTGTCTTTTTCGATCGTGATTGTGACACCTTGGGCGTGCGTCATCGATGTCCCCTGCTGGCTGAAGCCAACGAACATCACCAACAGCAGCACCAATTTGAGAGTCGCTTGCATCAGATTTCTCCAGAAAACGAGGGGGGAGAGCGAATGTCCAAATTAGGAAGAAGAGTCGCCCTGGGGGATCGGCCCATCGCATTTGTAGGCAGAGAAGCCGGCTCGCGTTGCCTAGTTCGGATTTCTTTCATTCTATGCGTTCCCTCACGCGACTCGAAGCCAATCTTCGTCGAATCCAGCGAGCAAAGGAAAACCGAGATCATCCAGCGCAACGGGTTGACGCGTCAGAACCAGGCAAGTAGACTCCGGCCTACACCTTGTTGAGACTCATTCTCAAAAAGGCATGTCAAGCCAGCCATTCTTTAGAGCCAGCCAGACTCACCGTTCAGGTTTGCAAGCATTTTGCGAACTTTACCCTGCCTGTCACGCTCTACGGACCCTTCCTATGGCTGCCCTAGCCCCTACTGCATCGTCGTCATCCCGTCGCGGATTTACGCTGGTTGAACTGCTTGTTGTGATTGCAATTATCGGCGTTTTGGTCGGTCTATTGCTGCCTGCGGTGCAGGCCGCACGCGAAGCAGCACGGCGAATTCAATGCAAAAACAACGTCAAACAAATCGCCTTGGGCATGTCGATGTTCGAGCATACCTTTGGACACTACCCTTACTCGCGAACGGGGTCACTGTGGCGAATTTTGGGATTTGTCGAACAGCGTGAACTTGCCGAAACATTCAGCGCGGCCAAGCATCCCAACTTTGATGATCCTACGGCCAGCGAATACAAATGGGGTTACAACGGAACGATTTCGACCGACTGGAGTAACAAACCACTGCTAGTCGAGGCAGCCGGCACTCAACTTAGCGTGTTTCAGTGCCCGAGCCGAACGGGATCCGGAACGATGTTTGACGGCGATATCGAAATGGGTGTCGCTGATTACACCACGCCCCGCATCCCCTCACTTCGTCCTGAAGGCCACCCGCTCTATTACCAAGGTGGCGAACCTCAGATGCAATTCAGTACGGCCATGACGCCGGCATCAGGTTCAAGAAACCGCAATCCAAACAACAAAGGCGGCAAAGCGCGTGACATCACCGATGGAATGAGTCATACGTTGATGTATTACGAATGCATCGGGACCCCTGAATTGTTCGTCAGAGGCCGGATGGCAGCAACCACCGGCGGGGCGGGACTGACTTGGGCAGGTAGTGGCGACGGAGTCAAAATGCGTGCTTACAAGGCCGACAACATGACGGCGGATACATCGGACTCCAATCGCGGCAAATCAACCTCGGCCAATCCTTCGATCCCCGACACCCCAACGGATTGCAGCAAAACCTCGGCTTGGGAAGCAACGATCGATACCTGCGGCACCTACCGCGCACTGAATCACACCAACAAGAGTCAGCCATTCAGCTTCCACTCGAGCGCCGTGAACGTTGGACTGTGCGATGGTTCCTCACGTACGATCACCGACACGATCGATATTGGCGTTTTCCTGAACCTGATGCTTCGCAACGACGGGCAACTACCCGGCGAATATTGAGCCCTGCAAAGCAGGCCGATTGCGGCTTTCGCATGCTACACAGTGCTTGGCTGCTCGAGGTACGAGCTATTCGGTATCGAGTTTGATCTGTAACCGGCGGTGACGGTCATCCCAACCGACGATCGTTCCCTGACCGACCCAGCGATCGCGGCCTACCTGTTCGAAATCGTCAGCCAATTGATGCGGGACATACAGCACCAATGGCAACGGCGGGTCGCCGTAGTGAGCCCACACGGCGTATCCGTCTTTGAACACGTGCGGATCGTCGTCCCCCGCGTACAGCAACCTTCGCTCGACAAACGCTTCGATTCGAAACGAAAGCCCAGTCACCGCATCGACTAGCGTCGCAAGTGGCTCAGGTTCATCTCGCAGAGACCACAAGTGATTGGCAGTCTCGGCGAACGTGATCCCATCGCCAGACGTCATAGCCACATTGCCTCCGACCGGCGGCTGTGCGATCGATCGCACCGGACGTTCCAGCGGTTTTCCGGATGGCAACACTTGCAATGCGATCTCTTTGGACCAATCGGGCCAGCGCGGGATGTCGATGCGAAGATTGGTTGCCCAAATCACATCGTTGCTAGGCAGATCCAGTGTGTAGGGAGCATCCTCGGGCAAAGTAACGGAGATGGGAAAACGACGTTCTTGCCCTGCCGCCAATGTGGTCGCCGATTGCAATTCGGTCGTCTGTTCAAAGAAAACATGTTTATGTGTTGTCTTGTTACTGCCGCTGCCGCTGACACAAACTTCGCGGGCTTCGAAATTCAACGCAATGGCATTGACGCTGACATTTTTGCGAGGCCGAAGCACAAGTTCGCCCGTGACCTGTTCTCCGGGAGCCACCACGGTGGGCGAAACTTCGTAGACCACTTCGCCTAACAAATACTTTGGCAACAAGACTTTTACCGCCCAGCCGACGGCGAATAGCACGGGAAAGATGCCAACACAGATCAGCGAAAAGGGGTTTTGAACCATGAAAAACATGAATCCAGAACACCAGATCATCATGAATACGCCGATAAAAATCCCAGCAAAGATGGAGCGGTTTGGTGTTTTTTTCGTCACGGCCGCCTCAGGCCCACATGTAGGCCGCATCAAAATCGGCTCGGACGCTTTCGGGTCAAAACCCCAAGGGATTTTCACTCGCGCGTCGACGTAATGATCGACGTTCAAGTAGTGTCCGTGATAACTAGGCGGCCAATCACCGACCGGCAGCTCAAACGGATATTCAACGACTTGCCCGCCGACCCATTCACCTTGGAACAACGTGTCACTGGCAAAGGTCCCCGAGGCAACGTTTCCTCGCCCATGGGTTTTCCAGACTGACTCGACCACCAATCCGCTGCACTTCACGTCTTGATCGACGTTCACACGCACCTTGCCACGGACGGTACCGCCGCCTTCATACAGAAAGCCGGCATCCTCGGCTAACTCAATCGACAAATCGCATTTCGCCATCGCTGTACACCTGGTGTTGAACTTGCTCGTAGAGGTAACCTTCGATGCCGCGAATATCGCTGCCAAACCGCGACACCAACCTGTCAGCATCCTGACGCGACAATGTTGGAATTGGCCCCGGTCCTAATCGAGACGCCTCGATTCGGCGATTTGCCAACTCGGCTACCAAGGGTGCGTTATTTGTATCACCTATCCGGTAGCTTGTGACATCGTACCCCGCTTTTTTCAGCGGACGTGACAAATCGCGATGCGTCGCCAACACCAACGGCAACCCCGTTGCGAAGATGCGGTGCATCACTTTTCGTGGCAACCGCTGTGCCTCGTCAATCAACAAGGGAACCCCTTCGGGGATCGCGGCACACGGCAAATCTTCATCCAGATAAACATAGGATGCGTGGGGAAAATGACGCAGCAACGCCAACATCCGCGTCGTCTTCCCGCGACCACAATCACCAATCAATTGCAGTGCCGTTCGCGAATTCGGAACATGCGAGGCAAGCTCTGCGATATCAACGACGGCCAAATCGGCCCGTTCGTCTTGCGTCAGCTCGCCAAACGGATTTCGCCACAAATTACACCATGCCCATGGAAAACCACTGTGCTTGCCACGAGGCGGATCCAGTGGAGCAGCAGGTCTGTCGATCGAGTTGTTTGAGTTCATCACGCTTGCTGAAAAAACCTTGAGCGTACAAAATTTGTGGGGTGCGGAGATTGCGGTGTGCGGAGATTGCGGTGTGCTGTGATTGCGGTGTGCTGTGATTGCGGGGTGCTGAGATTGCTACGGCGACTTCGTCACAGAATACCGTGCCTCCGTTTCGCTCAACCACCGCTGCCGGAAAACTCGTAACCCTGCAACCGCGTCGCCCTCATCTTCTCACAAGTGGAACGAGAGTCATACAAGGCCAACTCTCTTGATGCTACAAACCCGCCAAAAGAACTGCTTGATCGGCATCGCGGTAACGATATTGTTTGTGGTCATCGCCGCGACACTCATCGTTACCGATTTTGATCCTCCATTGGCTCGCGACTGGATCCAATCCCACGCGACGCTTGGCATGATCACGTTCACGTTGGCGAGCATCGTCATGATCTCGACCGTGACCCCCAAGACGGCTATCTCGATTTCAGCCGGTGCATTGTACGGAACGTTTTTGGGGACATTGTTGGTCGCGGTGATCGCCGGGACCGCAGCGTGGCTGAACTACTGGATCGGACGCCACTGGATCGGACGCCACGTGCTCGAAAGACGCGATCCTTCCAAACGCCCCCATTACGATTCATCCTGGAAAAACGCGATTGGCGAAATGGCAGCCGATGCCAACGTGGGCGGCCATTTGCTGGTTCGCCTTTCGCCCATTCCGACAATGGTGATTGGCTACAGCATGGGGGCGATGCGGGCGAAACCGAAACCCTACCTTGCCGCCGCGATGCTTGCCGTGATTCCACAAGCCGTCTGGGTCCATAGCGGTTCTTCGGCAATACTGCTGGGGACATCGCGTGAAAGTGGTCTGGCATGGATCAGCACCCTCGTTTCGGTTGGTGTAGCGGCCATGATCAGCATCCTGATCCCACGTGAAGCGATGAAGCGAATCCGCCAGCGTTCCACTGTGCTAACGCGATCGAATGCGACTCGCTCGGGGCAGACTCGCTCAGGGCACACTTGCTCGGAGCCAATACAAACGGCGTCTCCGCCCGTGCCTGGGCGCTTCCACAACCACAAATCCTCGATACTGATGAACGAACCTTCTGCTGCTCTGAAAACGCCGATTCGCTACGATTCGGCGATCGATCTTTGGCTCTTGATGCTGCTCATGCTCTCGCCAGTGTTAGCGGCGGTGATTGGCGGTTACTTGATATTGAATGGTCGTCCAGGCGATGCGTCGTTGTTGTTTCTTATTGGTGCCGCCACCTTGTTCGTTCAAGGCATCTTTGTAGTGCCCTGTCGCTACACCGTCCTGGAAGATGCCGTCTCGGTACGATGTGGAATCTTGTGTTACCAGATTCCAATCTCAGAGATTCAAGGGATCGAAAAATCATCAAGTCTCAAGAGCGCGCCGGCGCTTTCGCTTCGCCGCGTTCGCATTCAAACAGCAAAACGTGAGTATTTAATATCACCGAAAGATCGCGAAGGGTTCATTACCACGATCAAGCAAATGGCGAAGCTCGATTGATCCGCCATCACGACAAAAACAGTTCTTCGATTCGCCGCGTCGTTTGATTCACGTCGTGGAAATCGCGAACATATCGCAGTGCCACATCGGCACGCAGAATCGCCGCATCACGATCGCTGACAAATTCGCGAATCGCATTGGCTAATGACAACGGGTTGCCGGGATCCGCCAACAACATCGTCGGCTCATGGTCCATCAACTCGATCGTTCCTCCGGCCCGCGTAGCAATCACCGGTGTCCCCAGCGCCATCGCTTCTAATACCACATTGGGCATCCCTTCGAACAGCGACGGCAAGATCAACGCGTTGGCGGACGCGATTCGTGGTGCCGGATTGGGGTCGACTCCGACGAATTCGATCGTGTGACGTCTGACCTTCTCTGTCGCTAACTGCTGTAATTGCGATCGCAGCGGTCCGTCACCGACCATAATTAGCCGCAGCGGCGGAACACCCGCGGGCCAATCTGACTCGGAAATCGCCACAGCTCGAATCAAATCCGCGTGCCCCTTTTCCGACGTCATCCGTCCCACACAAACCATCGTGACGTGATCGGGATCACGCGGTGGGGTCGCTGCCACTTTCAAAAGCAAATCGTCGCGGTCCACAGGATTCGGGATCACCGTGACCGAATCGGGAAACAGGTTGTAATACGTTTCGGCCGATCGAGCGGCAATTTTGCTGACAGCCACCACCGTACGAGCCTGACGATAGGCGGCCGACAATCGCCATCGTTTCCAGCGCAGGAAACGTTTTTCGACCAACGGCAACGCACGCTCTGGCGGGCTGACGATGGTCGAGACCCGCGGAATCCCCAACCGTTGGCAAGCGGGTGCCGCAATCAAACTCATTGTAAACGTACGATCGTATACCACCGCGATTTTTTCTGCGACGATCCGATCCCTCAGGTCTGCGGTCTGCTGACGCAAAATCCGGCCTGGAAAATAGAGTTGGTTTGGCCGTAGCCCATCCGCAAACGAATGCACTCGAACATCGTCGGGGATTTCCGATATCAAGTCGCCCGCTCGCTCGATCACGTACAGATGCGGCTCGAACCGCGCACGATTCAAATGCCGCAGCAACAATAGCGTTTGTCGTTCGCTGCCACCGCCGCGCATCGAACTGATCATCAACAGCACGCGTTGACGCATTAGGGCACCTCGACTTCGACCCAAACCATACGATGATCACTGGCCGAGATCAAATCACGCCGCGGATCTTGGCGCCGAGGCCAAAACACTCCCGCATCCACCACGTTTAATTGCTTGCTCGGCAAAACATAGTCGACACGAAAATGACCGCTGCTGCCAAAGTCGGCCGTGTCTAGCGCGGGATCACCCGAGTGTTTCGCGCAAGCTTTGTTTTTCACATCGCGTTCCGTGGCGCCAGCGGAACTTGGCTTGGGATCGTGCACACGACGGTGACTTAGCAAACGCCGGATCGCCTGCGGCTTGCCGTCCCCATCGGCTGGATCGGCATTCAAATCACCAAGAACCACAAAGGCTGCGTCTGGCGGCAAACCGCCGGTGTTTCCCCTATCGTCTCTCAAATAGGCCGCGTCTGGATTGTCGAGATAGTCGACCCAAAATCGGATCTCATCATGGTTGCGGCAACCATTGCGATCTTCGGCACCATCAAACACCGGGGGCGTTGGATGGCTTGCTAACAGATGAATCGTGGCATCACCGATTTGAATGGGAACATCCAGATGGTTCTTGCTCGATAATCGCAATTTGGACCACACTGCATCCTGGTAGTACGGTTTTTGTGTTTCGGGATCGTATGGCCGATGAGCGTCGGGCAATTCGGACCACAAATAATTCTGGAACGTGCGAATGTTTTTCTTGTCGATGGGAAAGCGACTGAAAATTGCCATCGAATACTGACCTGGATAAACCCCAAATCCCCATGCATCGGTAGCTTCGCCGTTGGCGGCGTTGCCGTTCAAATCCAATCCCGAATCGATTCCGGTGTTACTTGACGCTGCGTAAATATAGGGATAGTCGATCGGGCTGCGGCCCGACCTGGCAATCGCAAAATATTCTTCGGCGATCAGTCGAGCGGTTGCCGCGGTGGGCTCGTAGTCAATTTCGTTGACGAGCAGCACATCGGGGCGCACCGTTTGCACAATTGCAGCGAGCTTGATTGCTTTCGGATCACGTCCGTCGATCAGCCGCTCGTAAACCTCGCCCGCCGTTTTGCCATACAGAGAAACGTTAAAAGTCGCGACTCGGATTTTCACAGAATCCGTAGATTCCGTTGGGGTGCACTGGACGGCAGAACCGTTGGGAGCACAAACTGCCAGCAAAACGAGCAGGCTGCTAAATAGGAGCCCGAGAACCGAAGATGTAAACATGAGGGGATTGCAACGTGGAAACTGACGATCGAAGTTGGTAGCCGCAGTGTAACCGTTTTTCTCTTACACCTGATCCATCGTGAACATGAAACCTTCGCTAACTTTACAATTTGAATCTTCGCCAATCGATTCTCCGAACGCCGCCTCCCATCATTGGCTTGGAGCGACGCTGGTGGGAAAAAATCAAACTCGATTTGTCGTTTGGGCCCCCGAACGTGGCCAAGTCGAAGTCGAGCTGGTGGGGCAAAACCGCAAAATTAAATTGCAGAAAAATGATGATGGTTACCATGTGGGGTTGGCGGAGGATTGCGGACCAGCGGAGCGTTACTTCTACCGTTGTGACAGCGGCCCGCAGCGGCCTGATCCTGTATCTCGCTACCAACCACTTGGGGTGCATGGGCCCAGCGAAGTGGTCGATTCCGCATTCGACTGGACCGATTCACAGTGGCAATCGGTCGCACGAGACGATTTGATCATTTACGAGATGCACGTCGGTGCCTTCACCCCATCCGGCACCTTTCTCAGTGCGATCGAGCGACTTGACGAACTGGTCGAACTTGGCGTAACGGCGATCGAATTGATGCCGCTTGCGGATGCGGCAGGCCGCTGGAACTGGGGCTACGATGGCGTGAACTGGTTTGCTCCGAACCACAATTACGGGACGCCCGCTGAATTGAAACAGCTCGTCAACGCGGCGCACCAAAAAGGATTGGCGGTGATCGTCGACGTGGTCTACAACCACCTTGGCCCCGAAGGTAATTATCTGGGCGATTTTGCACCTTACTTTTCAGCGAAACATGGCACACCGTGGGGCGACGCTCCGAATTTTGATGATCCGCAGTGGGGCAGCGAAGTCCGCCGCTACGTGATCGCCAATGCCATCTACTGGCTTGACGAATTTCACATCGACGGGCTCCGAGTCGACGCTATTCACTGCACTCGCGATGATAGTGATCCGCACATCGTCGCGGAGATGAGTGAAGCAGTTCGTCGCTGGTCCGAAGCGGCGAATCGAAACGTGTTGCTGATCGCCGAATCCAATGTCCATGACCCCGAGATGAACCGACCGGTCGCCGAGGGCGGAATCGGATTCGACGCCCAATGGTGTGACGATTTCCTGCATAGCGTGTTTGCCGTCGTGCGTCCGGGCGAGCAACTTTCCAATCGCGTCTATCGATCGGGAACCGATTTAGCTCAATCGCTATCCAAAGGCTTCGTGTTCGAAGGAACGATGCGAAAGGCACGCAGCCGAAAGACGCCCGAAACTCGCACCGAAACCCATGGGCTCGTTTATTCGATCCAGAACCACGACTTCATCGGCAATCATCCACTGGCGAAACGGCTCGATCAACTGACTTCACCAGCGGCACAGAAGGCGGCTGCGACGTTGCTGTGTCTAACGCCGGCAATTCCAATGTTGTTTATGGGCGAAGAGTTTGCTTCGACGCGTCCGTTTCTGTTCTTCGTCGATTTCACGGACGCGGAGCTGCAGGAGGCCGTGGTCAACGGACGACGGCTCGAGTATCCGCAGCACGATTGGTCCGAAGGGCTGCTGCCGACCGAAGAGGCCGCATTCCGGTCTTCGAAATTAGAAGCGAGAGAGGATGGGAACCAGAATATGTGGCAGTGGTATCAATCGCTGATCAAGCTACGAAAACAGTGGCGAGCTTCGGGATTATTGAGCGATGCGAACATCCAAACACACTACGAAAGTGAATCGAATTTGTATGTGGTCCGCTATCAACGGGAAGACGAAACCGCGACAATCTACTCACGACTGACGCCCCAAGAAACAGAAGCCGAAGCGATCACAATCGAGCCGGACGGCAAGTTGCTACTCGATTCGTTGCCACCACACTCATCCGAGCACGTCACGATTAACGAACTGCTGCCCAACCAAGCCAAGGTATTTTATAAAAGTGGTTCGTAGACGCGAAATTCATTAGGCAAGCATAATCCTTTGCTTCGCAACAAGCAGGGTATTGTCGTCTAACTTACTTGGACAGGTAACGTCGTTCCGATATGGGAACAGTTTGTCCGTGTGACTACAGGAAACCTTCGGGTAGAAGACGGAGGCAGGAAGATGGGAAGACTCACCATCGATCCTAGTAAAGGTAACTTCGTGGCGGATAAAGTCACCCCAATGGATTTGACGACGTCAGCCTAACAAGACTCGCCCGGGGACAGCAAGACTCGCCCGGGGACAGAGCTCATTCTGCGGGGACAGCTCGCCCGGGGACAGAGCCCATTCTGTGGGGGCGACAACTTCACGTAGGGACAGAGCATATTTTGCCTCACTCAGCTCGTCCGGGGACAGAGTCCATTTTGTGGGGGTTGCCTCACTCAGGGACGGAGCTCATTTTGT
>NZ_ANOG01000774.1 GCF_000346295.1 Rhodopirellula maiorica SM1
ACGAGCGTCATTGAAATCGATAATGTTGCACCACGAGTTACCGACGTCACGCTTGATCGATTGAGCATCCTAGAAAACGGGCTGGTCACCCTGACGAGCACCTTTGATGATCCCGGCATCGCTGACTCTCACAGCGTCGTCATCGACTGGGGTGACGGATCACCAACCACGCCAATACAACTAGATGACGGAGAACGCAGTTTCACAGCATCGCATCGGTACCTTGACGACGCCCCCAGCAATACACCATCCGACGACTACGCGGTGATCGTGCGGGTCACGGACGACGATGGCGACCACGGATACGGCGAAGCAACAGTCACGGTGGACAACGTAGCACCAGAAATCCTAGCATTCACTGGGACAGCGACGTTGACTCAGCCCGCCTCGGAAAGCGACGTCATTACAGTCTCGGGACTTTTCCGTGATCTGGGTTCGCTCGACACTCATTCGGCTTCGATTGATTGGGGTGACGGCACCCATTCAGTGGCAACGATGTTACAGTCCGACGGCGAGTTTACCGCCGAGCATGTCTACGGCACTGCAGGTATTTTTGACATTACCGTGACGTTGAGCGACGATGACACAGGAACGGACGTCGCAACCACGACAGCCGTGGTGAGCGGCGTCGGTATCGTGGGCGAGCAGCTCTACATCGTCGGCACCTCCGGCGATGACCACGTGACCATCAACCAGCAAGGCAATGGGACACTCAAAGTACACGCGGACTTTCTCACTAACGGAAACTTTGTCACCGTGCCTGCCGCGGACGTCGGCCAAATCGTGGCTTACTTGCTCGATGGCGATGATACCCTGAACATGGCCGGCAATATCGAACTGCCGTCGATCCTGAACGGAGGTGCAGGCAACGACCAATTAAAGGCCGGCCGAGGTCCTGTGGTGATGCTTGGCGGGGCTGGCGACGATGAACTGCATGGCGGCAAAGGACGCAATGTGATCATCGGTGGCTTGGACGAAGACCGACTAAAGGGAGGCAAAGATGATGACGTGCTGATTGGCGGGACAACCACAATTGACGACGACGAAGATGCGATCTGGACTTTGTTGGCGGCTTGGAGTTCGAACGGATCTTATGATGACCGTGTCACTGCGATCGATTCGCTATTCACCGTCATGGACGATTCGCAGCAAGACGAATTGGAGGGACATTCGGGTCGCGATCTCTTTTACAGCGGCTTGAACGACACTTTAAAGGACGTCAAAACCAAGAAGGACGTCGAGCAAGTGCGGTAGCGGAAACCGGCAAGCCCGCCCGAGGGCCGATGTTCCAATTGGCGCGATTTGACTGACAATAAATCGCTCGGTTCGCCTGTTTTACGTTTCAACTTCCGCGCGGAGGTGTAAGATGGAGTCAGCCATGACTCCAGGGGATTTTCAAACGTGAATCCAAACCAATCCGCTCTCACTGACGATTCCGCCAACGACGAGTTCGATGCTTTGGGGCAATTCCGGCATTGGACCGGACTGCAATCGATCCGGGTTGACCCTTCGCTCCGCGACGCCAATCTGCTGCAAGTCGTGCGAAAGGACCGTCACGGTCGCATCGAATACGCAAACGATGCCTTCTGCCAACATCATCGCCAACCCTGTGCGAAGTTGGTAGGCAAAACCGACTTTGATTTTCTTCCTAGACCGGCTGCCGAGGTTTGGTCCGAGCGAGATCAAGCGGTCATTCAATCCGGTCGGCCGGATCATGTGATCGAAGAGCACATTTCGACCAGCGGAAAACACAGTTTCGTCGAAGTGTTGCGAATTCCCACGCGAGACGACGACGGAACCGTCACCGGAGTCGAAGTCGTCTACTGGGATCTGAAAAACAACGGCAAAAGCACAGCGGAACTCAAGCAATCTCAATTTCTGCTGAACACGCTACTCGAAAACATTCCCGACGCCGTCTATTTCAAAGACAAAAAAAGTCGCTTCATCCGCATCAGCAACGCGCTGGCCAGACTTTTCCACCTCAAAGATCCGAGTGACGCGGTCGGTAAGACGGACGCCGATTTCTTTGGCTCACTACATGCCGAAGCGGCGATGGCGGATGAACGCCAAATCATGGAGACGGGCGAACCGGTGATCGCCAAAGTGGAACGAGAAACCTGGGACGACCGCGATGACACGTGGTGTTCGACGACCAAATTGCCGCTTCGCGATGAGTCCGGCGAAGTGATTGGCACCTTTGGTGTGTCTCGGGATGTCACTGAACAACTTCGCGCCGAGATCGAACTTGCTCGCGAACGCGACCTGCTGAAGACGATTACCAACAACATTCCCGATCCGATTTACGTCAAAGACCGCGCGAGTCGATTTATCACGGGCAATGCGGCGCTGCTGCGGTTGTTGGGGATCGAGTCGATCGACGAATTGGTTGGCAAGACCGACTACGATTTCTCGCCGCCCGAGATCGCTTGTAACTTTGTCGCCGACGATCAAATTGTGATGCGATCGGGCGAACCGCTGATCGAAAAAGAAGAAACGATCCAATTGGCTGATGGTCGCCGAATCTGGATTTTAACCACCAAGGTGCCGCTTTGTGACGAAGACGGCACGGTCAAAGGAATGGTAGGAATCGGCCGCGATATCACGGCACGAAAATTGGCTGCCGAAGAGGTGATGGACGCCAAGAATGCCGCCGATACCGCTAATCGCGCGAAGAGCGAATTCCTGGCCAACATGAGTCACGAGATTCGCACCCCGATGAACGGCATCATCGGCATGGCCGAATTATTGACAGCGACCACGTTGACCAGCGAGCAACGCGAATTTTTAGGCTTCGTTCAGGAATCCGCCGACTCGCTACTAAGACTGCTTAACGACATCCTCGACTTTTCCAAAATCGAAGCGGGACGCTTGGAACTTGAACAGGTTCATTTTGATCTTCGCAATTGCATCGGCAAAGCCGTCAAATTATTGACGCTCAAAGCGGATGAAAAGCACATTGAATTGGCTGGCCGGATCGATCCCAGCATTCCCAATGAATTGCTTGGCGACCCGGGACGACTACGGCAAATCATCGTGAACTTCGTTGGCAATGCGATAAAGTTTACCGAATCGGGCGAAGTCGTGGTCGATGTTAATCCCGAAGAGGTGAGCGACGATTCGGCACTGCTGCACGTCACCGTTCGTGACACGGGCATCGGTATCCCCAAAGAAAAGCAGTCCAAGATTTTCGAAGCCTTTTCCCAGGCCGATGCGTCGACCACGCGGCATTTCGGCGGCACCGGTTTGGGGCTAACGATTTCCTCACGACTGATCGATTTGATGGGTGGTAAAGTCTGGCTTGAAAGTCAGCCAGGAGTCGGAACCACCTTCCATTTCCTAGTCCGATTTGGCGTGGCGGAGGATCAATCGCCGCGACGGCCGGCCGAGCTCTCGTCGTTGGCCAATACCCGCGTGCTTGTGGTCGATGACAATTCGACCAATCGCCGTATCCTGCAGGAAGTGTTGCTGTTTTGGCGAATGCAGCCGACGCTGGCGGACAGCGGGGCGCAAGCGATCGAGAAGGTTGCCGAATCGATCGAAAACGAAACGCCGTTCGGACTGATCCTGCTGGACTATCACATGCCCAAGATGGATGGGATTGAATTTGCCGAGCGGATCTGTGACGAATACCGTGATAAATATGGCCCCATCATCATTCTGTCATCGTCGGTCAGCGGGCTGGATCCACCGCGACTACGTGAATGCGGAGTCGCTCGGTATTTAACCAAGCCAGTGATTG
>NZ_ANOG01000775.1 GCF_000346295.1 Rhodopirellula maiorica SM1
ATCCCGCTTCAACCGTTGGACTTCCGACNCCTTTTCGGCGAGCTCTTGTTCAACTTGTTTCACGTCTGACCGAGAGTCTGAAGCTGGAAAGTCAGGATTGGGTAAGGATGACATTTGCGCGTCCTTAAAGGGCAGAGTGCATGAAGAGAATTATATTGCCTCGACCGCGTCAGCAGCGTCCTCTCGGTCACCTGCGTCTAAATCAGGAGCCGACTGCTCCAATTCAGCAGACGGTTCATGACTAAGTTGGATCCAGAAAGGGAAATGGTCCGAACCGATCGGCGGAAGCACTTCCATTTCGGCCACTCGGAAGTCGTCACTATGAAATACGTAGTCCAGCGGATATCGCATCACCCAAGACGTAGCGTCGAAGGTGGAGTAGAACCCTCGTCCAGCACGTGGATCGAGTAGTCCACTAACTTCTTGAAATAGGTCGCTGGTACGCGACCAGCCGACATCGTTCATATCGCCAAGCACAATGACACTCTCGTCGTCTTGAACTTCACGTCCTACCAAGATCAGCTCGGCATCGCGCTTCGTTGTATCTTCACCGGGACGAGGCGGATTTGGATGGACTGCAAAGACTCGTACCAACGCACCATCTCTTAGAATGATATCAGCGTCGATCGACGGGATTTCTTCTTTGACCATGGCCCGCCTATCGCAACGCGAGACTTCCAATTGGCTGTAAAACGCAATTCCGTATCCATTGTCCATTGGATGGACGCGATGAAAAGCGAAGTGGTCTTTCAGTGATGCGATATCGGCTGCCCAGCGGTGGCTAATTTCGCACAGCACCAGCAAATCCGGCTCACGTCGGTGAACTAACTCTAGCAACAGATCTGCATTTTGATTGGACTGCAAGACATTGGCGGCCATCACACGGAGTTGCTTTTCAGCGGCTGAACTCTTTGCGGCCTCAACATGTTTCGGCGTGAATGGCAGATAGGAATAAATCCAAAACACTTGAATAGCACAGGCGACCAAGACCGCCGAAACAGCTATCGCGAATCCTCGTCGGTTGCGGAACGGTATCAGTAACACCAACGCGACTAGGTAGGCAACCAGCAGTTGTAGCCGAGGGTAATCGCCAATCCGTATCCACCACTGATCAACAGGCAGCAGTGGCAGTACCGCGGTAGCAATTGGGATCGAATGCAACCAGTTTTTAGTTCCGAAGGACATCCCGTGGATAAAGAAAAATTCTGGAAGATGCAGCCACGTGCCTTTCCAGAGCTTTTTCCTCGTCGATGGAGTCACGGGAAATGGGAAGCCGCGTTGCCTAACGTCAAAAAAATGATTCGGCGAGTTTGAGAAGAAACACCCCAATCCATTATGAAGGATGAATTGTCGATTTCATATCTTAAAAATCGGCTGCTCGCAAAGGACCAGTCTCAAACGCCGTATGATGCGACCGCGATTGGTTCTGACTTCAAAGCTCCGTTTGATCAAGAAGCATTGAATTCTCTTAGCAGCTGCCTATTGAAGCTTTGGCGTACTTGCAAACACTTAAATTCGCCTTCGGTCAGCACCGTCGTGAGAGCGTTGGGATATATCTCAGTCGAGAATGAAGAGTTCGACAACTGGCTCGCGGCGACGCTTCTGCATGACACTCGTCCTTGCCCCCTCCAATCCATTCGATGGTGAACTGGAGAAATGAACGGTGCCTGAGTGACTTACGTTGCGGTCTGACAGTTGGCAAGTGTGAGCTCTAGTTTCGAATTTCGGCCCTGTGGACGTTTGCACATGCCGAATTAATCCACAACTACCGAAACGAGAATCGATAACCCGCGCCGCTCAAACCAAGGCCCGCCGCGTCTTTGGAAGAAACTGAAAAACGCTAGTTCTGCTGAACGCGTACGCCGGACGCACCCCCTCAGGCTTAACCAAGGCCGCACCAAAGGGAATACACATTGGCTCAGCAAGCAACCCGTATCTCTGGAGCAACGTAAGAGAAAGAACTGTTCGTCCCTCTTAAATAGTTTTTGGGACGGGGAGAAGGCCTGTCGCACACTGTGTCTCGCACGAGTTGATATGCTTGTATCAGTTGTGTTAATGCTATCCCACTATAAATCCAGCCATTGAAGATGAAGCAAAAAGCAAGTAAATCACGTTCGACACGTCGAACGTCTCGTGATCTCAAGAGCGCAAACGCGATAGGTAAAGACAAGACGATCAAACGTTGGCGCAAGTTGTTTGAAAAAAAAGACCGAATCTCACGGATCAATGGGTTTCAGCGGATTCACGCCGAGGCAAGCAAAATCGAATCGGCCGATGATGCGCTAACGATGCTTCGAGATGTGACAAACGATCCGAAAACCGCAAAGCGATTGCTTGATTTCGGCACGCTCGATCAAGGACTAGTCGAGCGGGCGAAGAAGCAGAAGGTCCAGAACTCTCGGTCGGGGGGCGTTTCGGCAATCTACCTAATCGACATTGTTGGCGTTCGGTCCGATTTGGATCGCAAACGCATTTTTGAGCAGTGCTTAAAACACGAATGGACCCGTGAACAGCTACAGCGAGAGATCCGAGATTCTAATCGAGCATTTGCGGAGAAAAATGGAAACGACAACACGTATGCGGTGGTCAAGCCTTTGCAGCGAGCAAAAGCGGTCCGATCTCGTGTTGATGATTTCAGAGCTCGACTAGAAGATGTCGCGGACAACAAGTTTATCGAGAATGTTGCATCGTCGCGGTCTTCGGTTCGAGAAAAAGCGGTGACCGAGTATGCGGAATTAGCCGATTTGTTGGTCGACGTCCAAAAGATATTGGGGCAAGTGGTCGAAAATCTGAAGAAGGCGGAATCAAAGCTTAAGAAGAGTAGCTAGTCAAACACCCGCTTGTTAGCAATTGACCGAGTGCGAGGGAAGCTATTTACTTTGCATCAAACAAAACACTGGTCCGATAGAACTCACGCATGGCAACTTTTAATTGTTGCCCGAAATGGTAGCCACGCTTAACTGTTCGTGGATCGGTGTTTGGATGGCTCGTTTGCGCGGTAGTCGATCGCTCAGCCTTCAATCCATGAAATAAGTTCGTTCACACAAGCTGTAAGCGAGGATTGATTCTGGCTTCGTAACACGTCAGCGTATTGAGCCAGGCGTTGCTGCAGCTCTTTGTCGCCAACTAAGCCCAGCACGGCCGATGGCCATTCATCGGGAGACCGAGCCGAGAGGTCGACGCCGAAGCCCAACCTTTGAACCACGCTCGTGTTCCACCGATGTTCGATGTAGCGAGGAAACATTAGTACTGGTAGGCCAAGCTCGAGTGATCGAAGGGTTAGCCCGTGATTTGCGTTGCAGATCACCAGTGAGCAGGCGTCCTTGCAGCTACCGGTCTTCAGCAACTGGTCGGTGACGGTCAATCGAGGGATGCTGTGCAACCCGTCGGGAATGGCTCCACCGCAAACAAGAAGCACGTTGAGTCCAATACGCGACAACTCTTTGCAACGACCGACAATTTTCGAATCTGGCGTCAAATACGAAAATGCTTTTGTGCCGCCAGGGTTGCCCCAAGACGGCTCTACTCCCGTTTCGTCGCTCCATGCTCCTAAATATTCTGAATGTTGCCGCAATCCGTTGTAAGGATCGAAATCGGCAACTGTAACCAACAATACTGGACCATTTGTATGGAATATCTCACTCCAACCTGATAGAGACCGCAACCGGCTCGTATGGGTCGCGAGTGAGAGTGATGATTCTATCCGATAGGCGATCGACAGCTCCTCTTCCGTCGGCGTCTGACCAAACATTGCTTCTAGAACTGATTCAGATGGAGGCGTCCCGAATCCCAGTCCTATTCTGGATGTCGGTATATTTAGACAATTGGCGACCATAGGACCAATGAGTCCAAAATCGGAGAGCATATGAGTCGGCTGTATTTGCATCAACATCTGTTTCCATGCCGCGACTGAGCGAATGACCGCTTGAGAATCATGTAAGCCTAGATTCCAAGCTAGCCCGGCATAGGTTTGCGGAGATCGAAAGGGTTGTGAGCGATTTGTTGGCAGATCAGGACACGGTAAGATTGGGATACTTGTATGAGCAAATATTTTCTTTGCTCGTGACTGCTCCCGCGAAATTAATACGATCTCATGTCCACGCTTTTGCAAGCTTTCTGCGAGTGGTACGAAACGTCGTAAATGCCCGTTGCCGGAGCCCCACTCCCAAGAAAAGACAATTCGTGATTTCATAATGTTTTGCCAATCTTAAGCATGCGACCAATCAAGACGCTCCCGGTAGCCATCCTCAATTCCTGACGTGCGATCCAAGGCATCGTATATCGTTGAAGCGAGCGGTGTCGGCTGGCCTAGAAGATAGCGGTGAGGCATTGTCGATTGAGCAAGCACCAGAAAATCTTCTGTAACACTGGCTGCCTCTTCCGCCTCTTAGATACGCCATGCAGTTTTCTCGTCCCGAGATATTGCGACAGTACCAACCGATAGGCTCGCTCAAAAATGACCTCGCAAAACTCTACTGCAAGCGCTTCTATCGCAAGCGGAGAGGGCGAGGTCACAACAGGAGTGTTTTTACTTTTTGCTTACTTGCACCTGGGGCCGCCGTCACCTTCCAACATAGGCAACGGTTTGCAAGTAACTTTCCTCGGCAGTAGGCAGGCCATTCATCTCGTTCAGATCACTGTGTTTTTCAAAGCGACAGGGAGCTGGAAAGTGTTTGAGCAAAAATCGCAGCATATTTGGGTTAAATGCGTGGTCATCAAAACTCATGAACAGTTTATCTGTGCTGGTTTGCTCGATATCCTCGAAGTGAAATGTCTTCTTGTAAAATCCCGCTCTGGTCATCTCTGCCAACAGGTCCACTGGCTGAAAGCGGCCATTGGCATGCGCATGATTGAGGATTGCAGTTGGTCCGAGCATTCCCAAAAAGCGGTCGTGTGTTACCCAGTCACAGAACTGATTGTAGGCGTCCAGTACCCACTTTCGCCGGAAATAGGTGGGAACATGCGTTTCGTAATTCAGCCGTGGGTACCCCTCGCGTTTCAGAATATCGTAGGTGCGCCAAAGGGAATCCAGCCATAGTCCGCTGCGGCACTGTTGCACTTGGTCGAGGTCTTCTAAGTAGCGAACCGTCCTCGCTGCATCCATCGTTAACGGACTCAGGACCATGAAGTCATCGCAGAACCATAGGTATTCTTGACTGAGTTCGGGGATCAGCGATGCTGCCAATTGCAGCTGAAAAAAATTGGTGATCGGCGTCCGGAAACCTAGAAGACTTGCGATGTAATCATGAGGAACGTGCTCGACAAGTGTCTTGTCGTCGCTGAGGAATGCGGGACAGTCGCCGAAAATCCAAACTTTCCCCGCGTCAGGGAAATTCTGCGCGACGCTGCGAAGGGAAAACCGTATTTCGAGATCGTCGCATCGACTGTGTTTTAAAAAGTACAACACGTCCATATGGCGGACTCCACGAATTTATTGGCGTTGTTGTGGAAACAAGTCCTGCTCGTCTTGCGGTGCTCACAAATCTCGATGGGCACGACAGAACAGGGTCCATAGACTACGAAACTTCTAACCTAAAAACAATGTTTTTAACCAAATCCACATCAATTGGTAGAAAGAAAAACATGCTTGTGAGGATTCAAAAAAAACTTACAAAAGAATATGTCGGAGTTACTTGCGTCGCGCCTACGCAGGCCATAGACTCAGCTCCAACGCTCCGCTCGCCGACAAGCAAGTGAAACGCCCCAAGGCAAATAAGCAACACTTGGATCGGCACTCCATCCTTAAAGAGGTAGACAATGTCTTGGAGAATTGATCAAGGTTTAGCCGGCCTCGGTGGATCGCGGAACAGCAGAGTTAAGAAGCATAAGAGGTCGAAAGCACGGGTCCAATTACTCCAAGCACTTGAGCGTCGAGATCATCCAGGCAGCATGTTACCGCTGTCGCCTATCTCTCTGTTGGGCGACCAGGAAGGACGGCCGAGCAGGCTTTTGTCTCCTACTCCAACAAGCCCTGAAAAACACGGTTCGCCGGAATCTCCTGTTTTTCGGCCGCTACCTAATCCTGAAGCCGAATTCGACCGATCTGCTTTCGCCGGCAATGCCAGTACTCGCAATCAGCCTCGTTTCAGCCCATTTGAGTCAAACGACGATCTCGATCAGATCCGGGCGAAACGGCGAGAAAGCATAACCTCTGCATGGTTCCCTCAGCTCTCGAGCGGCGTCTCATCGGAGCTTGTTGGGGCCTTCCAGGACACTGAGCCAAGCGAGCAGGTAGAGCAAGGTCTAGGGCTGATCGATGGCTCACTTATGCCCCGCAGTGCAGCAGGCATGTCTGGAGAGGGGGGAGGCGGTGGCAGTCTTACCCCACCGCACGAAGCTCAGGAAACAGCAGGATCGCCGGGGGCTAATCATGATGCACGCCGTGATTCCGGTGGCGGCAGTAGAGGCAGCGATAGCGGCGACGCGTCTGACCTCAGCGATTCAACGAACAATCAAATTTCAGGTTCGAACGAATCGGCAAATGCAAACGCCCCACAACGTGAGCAAGACACTTATGATGTTCAGAGGCCAGTACAGCCGGTTAGTCAAGATGCTGAACTGCAAGAAAAGTCAAGTCAGCCGATGCTCAATATTGAGCTCGCGGCATTTCGCTTGAATAATGAACAGATCTATTTGTTCGGACAAGCCCCCCAAACCAGTACTGCAAATAACGCGCTAATCGAATTCGTGACCCCGGAAGGGGACAGTGTCGGTTCTCAAATCATCAAGGCTAATAACGATGTCTATGAATTTAGCATTGTGCTGGATAACGCAGACCCAACGTTAAGCTCGCTATCGGCTCGGTTAACAATCGAAGAAGGAGTGGCGATCGGAGAGTCCAGCGTAACAGCATTGGTAAGCGGGCCAGACTCCGATTCCGATGGCATCATTGATGCCATTGAAAAGTTAGCGTCAAACAACGGTGATGGCAACGAAGACGGGAGCGACGACTGGCTGCAATCATCAGTTGCTTCACTACCCGATGCCAAGAACGGGCATTTTGTGACCATCGTTTCTGCCGAACATTCGCTGCAAAATGTTCGGCCGGTTTCTGCTGTGGAAAACACACTCGCTTCACGCCGCTTGCCATTTGGTCTGATTGGGTTCGACATTCAAGGAGTTGCAGCAGGAACCGTGGCAAGTGCCGAGCTGATTCTACCTCCAGGAACCCATGCCAGCCGGTACTACAAGCCTGATGCGGATGGACAGCTTGCCCCATTTGACTTTAATGGGCAAACCGGGGCCGTGCTCAGCGGTAACCGCGTCACACTTTATTTGCAGGACGGAGGTCGAGGAGATGCAGACGGGATCGCCAATGGGATCGTTCGTGATCCAGGAGCCCCCGAGTCGGGAGTGATCCTGGTCGGCCCAGGCGTAACAACGCCGCTTGAGGGATGGGATTGGATTCAGTCAGGCGGCACAGGCGACAGCGAAGGGACGGTGGTTGGAGTCGCTGGCGATTTGGTCCTTACCGAGGGCAACTCTTTCTTGGTAGAGGCTCGTCGTAGCATAACGATCCCCTCCAACCCTTCGGCGCTTGAGTTCGAGTACTTTGGGGCGTTTGACACGACGGACACCGGATTTATCAATGACGCGTTTGAGGTCGCACTCGTTGACTCGACAGGCCGCAGTATCGTACCGACATATCTGCGTAATCGAGATTCGTACTTCAATTTCACAGAAGAAGAGTCCCCGTCACTAGGATCGTTGGTTGATCACGAGCCCGACTCGCCGTCCTCCGGTGTTTCGGGAGTGGTTCAGCTTGATATATCGGATTTGCTGCCAGGATCCACAGCGACGGTTGTTATGCGGTTGGTAAATAACGACCAAGACCAAGGGACAACCTTTGGGCTGAAGCAAACGGCTGCGTCGCTGATCATCGATCCCGTCACAGGTAATGAAGGCGAAGCGACGTCATTGTCGGCGGTGCTGCCGGGTGTCACGACAACCAGCGGCTATTCTGCTCAGATCGATTGGGGCGATGGGACGACTTCGTCAGGAACCCTGTCGCTTGATGGCACGAATCTTGTTATTGGCGGTGAACATACCTACGCTGACAATGCAGATCCCAGCGAGTCGTCTTACGCCGTCACGGTTACGCTCTCGCACAACAGTGAGCTGTTCTTGACCGGCGCCACTGTTGCAACCATCGCCAACGTAGCTCCCTCTACCACTCAGCCATCGAATCAAACCGCAACTGCGGAAACGTCGAAGACATTTACTCTGGGCACTTTTACCGACCCTGGATTTTCATTTGGCTCATCAAGTGAAACATTTTCAGCAATTGTCGACTGGGGGGATGGGACCAGCATTCAGTCGATTACGCCCACCGTAACCAACGGCTCAGTCGGCACGGCTACAACCGGAGGACTTCCCGCCACTTCACATACTTTCAGTACAACGGGGACCTATACGGTCACCGTCACTGTCAATGATGACGATGGTGGTTCGGCAACTAGCTCATTCGACGTTACGGTCAGCGCTCCTGCGATCGCAATTGACGCGATTACTGCGAACGAGGGTAGCTCAGTGTCGCTCAGCGCGGCGGCATCGGGTCTGCCCCCTTCTCTTTCGTACACTGCTGATATCGTCTGGGGCGATGGGACGACCACGACAGACGTTCAGACCACGGTTTCAGGCAGCGATGTGCTGATCAGTAGCAATCATACCTACGCGGATAACAAGAGCGGTAACTATGCCGTCAGTGTGACCCTCAAGCAAGCGTCAACCGTGGTCGCTACCGGCGCAACCATTGCAACGATCGCGAATGTTGCTCCGACAAAATCGCAACCGTCCAACCAAACCGCCATTGTCGGTTCATCAAAAACATTTCCCCTGGGTTCATTCACAGATCCCGGGTTTACATTTAATTTAACCAGTGAGACATTTACGGCATCGGTCGATTGGGGCGATGGAACGAGTGCGCAAAGTATTACTCCTAGTTCCACAAACGGTTCTCCCGGAACGGCTACCAACGGCTCGCTTCCAGACACTTCTCACACATTCGGCGCAGCCGGCACTTACACTGTTACCGTATCGGTCACCGATGATGACGGTGGTACTGACAGCAAGACATTCGACGTTGTGGTCTCCACAGCGTCTGTCAACGTGTCTGCGATCAGTGGCAACGAGGGTGCCTCCGTAACCTTAAATGGCTCGGTTGCTGGGCTTAATACATCACAAACTTATACAGCGGACATTTCCTGGGGCGACGGGACGATTACCACCGGCGCTGCGACGACGGTCTCCGGCGACGATGTATTGGTCAGCAGTAGTCACACTTACGCGGACAACAAAAACGGGAACTATGCAGTTAATGTCACATTCAAGCAATCTTCAACTGTAGTTGCAACAGGATCAACCGTTTCCACGATCGGAAATATCGTCCCAACAAAGACGCAGCCTAATAACCAAGCGGCAACCGCGGGAACTTCTCAAACGTTTTCACTCGGAACGTTCACCGATCCTGGATTTACCTTTGGACCGACTACGGAGTCCTTTACCGCCACAATCGACTGGGGCGACGGATCTGAAACACAAGTTGTTACGCCGAGCGTGACCAATGGTTCGGTAGGAACAGCGACCAGCGGGACGCTTCCGGATACTCAGCACGCCTACAGCGTAGCTGGTACTTATACCGTCACCGTTTCTGTTGTCGACGACGATGGGGGGTCTGCAAGCAAGATGTTTGACGTCGTGGTCTCCGCCCCCACTATCGACCTTGCTGCAGTCAGTGGTAACGAAGGATCGTCAGTCTCGCTGACTGGCTCTGCGGCCGGGCTAGATACCTCGTTGACGTATACCGCGGATATCACATGGGGAGATGGAACGACGAGTAACGACGTGTCAACGTCCGTCTCTGGTAACGATATTTTGATCAGTGCCAACCATGCTTATGCGGATGATATTTCAGGGGATCATGCAATTGCTGTGGTGCTGAAACAGGGGGCACAAACGGTGTCAACGGGAGCCACAACAGCAGATATAGCCAACGTGTCACCCGAGCTCGCTTTTGTTCAAGACATTGCGATCAATACGGAATTGCAGCCCTCTGGGCAAGAACGCACTGTCTCGTTCACCAGCGACTTCACGGACTTGGGGATTCTCGACACCCATACATACCACATTGATTGGGGCGATGGCAGTTCATCATCCGGCTCGCTTACAACAGATTCTGGTAGTGGTGAGGTGTCCGGAACGAGGTCGTATGCGATCAATGGAACTTACCAGGTAACAGTGACAGTAACGGACGATGACGGCGGCTCGGCACAGCGTCAGTTTCGCGTGTATATCGCCGGAGACGTCATCACTGTAACCGAAGATTCCTATGTCGAACTTGATTTGTCGGGATTGGAGGTTGACGCTGGTTACAACAATGAATTGGGGATGTTCATCGTCGAAGATGTTCACGGAACGATTCGAGACAGCAATGGCACCCCTTTGCTACCTGACGATCCGGGGTATGCGTTAGCTGCCATTGGTCATTCAAGTCGTAGGGTCATTTTGCATCGCGACTACATGGCCGAAACCAAGAACATGTCCGGTGCGTCTCGCCAACAACACAACTATCGTGTGATGGTCGAAGCGGGCTCTTTCGTGTCTTTCTATGCAATTCAGAATCAGACGACGGATTGGTGGCTAGCAAACAATCCTAATAATACTATCAGCACTTCCAACTATAAGAATCTGGCATTTTTCACAGCTCGAGAAGCCAATCCAGACGATGGGCACACGCATTTCCGCGTAACGACACTTCCCGATGGATCCATTCGATACGGCCATGAGGATTTGATACGAGGAAGCTATGGGGTTTCCGGTCAAAATTCAGACGAAGACTATAACGATCTGAATTTCACCATACGTGTGACCCCCATCTCGCAATCACAGTCTGCCAAGTTCTTCGTCGACAACAATGCCTCGACCGATGATCGAATTTTCTTCTACAACTCGGAAGGGAACTCAGTACAATCGGAACTCGCACCGAACGTGGGAAATACGCAATCTATCGGGTTGGCGAGCGATTACACCGGCTCGCGACTCTGGTCGATCGACAAAAACAAGTCGATTTACGATTACCCTTACAATTCAGGCCCCCACACGTTCGGTAGCCCTTCGGTTTGGAATCCTAGAACGGGATCAGGCGGGACTCTGAATGAACCCACCGATATTGCCACGGACAGCCAACACATTTGGGTCGTAGATAAGAATGGTACGTCCAGCAAAGTCTATTTTTATTCAGGGGCGGCTACTTCAGCTCCTAGCGGCAACACGAGTGCAACTTCGTCGTTCACGTTGAACAGCAGCAATGCGAACCCCAGCGGGCTTGCGGTTGACTCAACCCGCGTGTTTGTGACCGATTTAACTTCACGCGAAGTCTTTGTCTATCAGCGTGCAAACGGCAACTACATTGGTCGCTGGAAACTTGATCCCGGCAACAGAACGCCTACAGACATAACTACTGAACCAACAGGTCTGAACACATTCGGGACGGACCTTTTTGTCGTGGATAAAACTCGTGGTGAAGTGTTCGCATATCCGGACTCAACTGGCTGGGTCAATAATGGAAACTCAAACTCAACCACGTTTGTATCAAAGAATTCAACTTGGAAGTATTCTGTTGCATCCAGCGAGCCGGCGTCGGACTGGAATAGCATCTCGTTTGACGATGGTGCTTGGGGCTCTGGCCAAGCAACGCTTGGTTATGGCGGTGGCCAGACGACAACCATTGGATATGGAGGGAATTCAAGCGACAAGAACAACACGACGTACTTCCGTAAAGAGTTCCAAGTAAGCGGCAGCGACTACACCGGTTTGATGCTTTCGCTTCGACGAGATGACGGTGCCGTCGTCTACTTAAATGGTGTCGAAGTAGCAAGACATAACATGCCGTTTGGTGAGATCGATTACAACACTAAAGCGAATTCGAACATAAATGAATCGAATGCAAATTATCACGGCATCAAAATCAGTCCGAAAAATCTTGTAATTGGAACGAATGTTCTAGCGATCGAGATCCATAAATTTGCCAACAGTGGTTCTGCAAGTAACAAGCTGTTAATGGACGCGGAATTGAAGAGTTATGTCGCCCCCTTTCGCATTGCTTCGACGACATTTTCGTTGCAACTGGAAAAGCAATCCAACGGTGACACTCTATCCCAAAATACTTTTCCTGAAGGTATCGCCGATCCACCACCTACCGCAACGGTGACTTGGACTGGCGGGGCAAGCGGCAGCTGGCACACCGCTGGAAATTGGTCGACGTCGACGGTGCCATCCATTAGCGACAATGTGCTGATTCCTACCGGAAATCAAGTCAACATCACAGGTGCCGTCAACGTCAACAGTATCCAAGGTGATGGAACCGTAGCGTTGACCAACTGGAGCTCTCACTTAACGCTCGCGAACGAATCCGAGATTGGTGGCTTAAATATTTCTAGTGGAATTTTAGAAGGCGCGGCGAACGTTACGGTAACCGATACGTTTGCTTGGACAGCAGGTCGGATCGATGGCAGCGGGATTCTTTATGTGGCTTCAGGTGCGACCGGCACCCTGTCCAGTACTAGTGAAAAAGTACTTGACCGTGAGATGCGAAACTCTGGTTCACTGACCTGGAGCGACGGAACTTGGAAGCTCGATGATGACAGCACTGATCCCTACGGGGGTGGCAGTGGCGGAGGAAGCGGCAGTGGCAGTGGAAGCGGTGGCTTGGGTGACGATGCGGGAATTATCAAATTCGTCAACGAAGCCAGCGGCACACTCACAATTAGTGGTAGCGGCAGCTATCGCAACTGGAGCAGTGGTGCGGCGTCCAGCTACGATCCTGAGACTTGGGAATCGGTCGTAAGCCATCCGCCACTGATCGAGAATCTTGGCACCATTACCCAGACATTCACCGGCACGCTATCTGTCGCCCCCAGCTTCGACAACGACGATACAGCAAACATCCAATCCGGGAAGATGCAACTCGATGGAGCGGGAAGCTCGGAAGGCGATTTCGTTGTCTCCAGCGGTGCGACTGTTCAATTTGATCCCAGCGGTCAGTCAGGTTCTTCGGCAACGCAATATTTATCCTCTGCGGCCACGATCAGTGGTTCGGGGACCGCGGT
>NZ_ANOG01000776.1 GCF_000346295.1 Rhodopirellula maiorica SM1
GGGGACGCTTGATCGCGAACTGGCTGGAGATCGTCTATCCATCGTTCATTTCTGGGCAACGTGGAACAACGTTGACAGGTTAATGGACGCTGAACTCCACGCACTCAGGCCACAATTTGACGATGTGGTCAATTTCCTTTCCCTGGATACCGATTGCACCGACGCGTGGGACTTCATTCGGTCGTGCCGGATCTTGAACCTGCCAGCACTTGGGTTCTTTAAGGGGCGATTAAACGTGGATACACTGATCGGACTCAGGGATCGCGACGTTCTCACGCAGACGATTCGAAGATGGATCAAAGCAGAAGGCGGCGAACCAGACGCTGCACGTGAGTCGCCGAGCTGAGTTTTTTGAAGTGGTGAGTCGTTCGCGGCGACCACGTGATCGTTATCGTTCGCCACGACGTGCGGCAAATTGATACCAACAACTTGGCTTAAGCGGAATCTTCATGTCTGTTAAGTGCCCGAACTGTATGATGCCGGTGACACCTTCCTCAAGTGGTAGTTGTCCGGTTTGCAATACGGACCTATACACTGAGCCAACCGAGCAATCCGAGTCCGCGAATCGAACGCAAATATTTCCGACTTGGTTTTCGAAATTACTAGCTTTCTTTTTTGCACTTGCGGTGGCGAAAGCACTCTTTGGTCCTTAACTGTACCAACCGAGTCGCGCACCAGTTAGATGCATTCCGACGGATCGCTATTCGTACCTAACGGACTGACACATCCCGGAATCGAAGATCAGGCAGGTTAGCGATTTCGTAATCGCAGCAACGAACTTGATTCGATCCATCCGAATGAATGCAATCGCTAGGGGACATTACCATGGCGACCGTGCCCTCTCGATTTAGTTACAATTTAGACACTGCCAGAGTAGAATGTGGCGAACCACGCGATGTTCCTGAGTCGCGAGTCCGGTTCGTTGCTGAGTCCCAAGTCAATTGTCGCGACCACGGAAATCGCTATCGTTATCCGCAGTAGACATTGCTCAATCCAAATTGTTTTCGCACAAATGCAAAAGCCTCGTCTTACTGACGATGACATGATCCGAGACGTACACGGATTCGTCGTTGCCTCACTAAAGCGTCTTCACGACCAACAACTTGCCGTCGAAAATTTTGATCTGGCATTCAGCTGGTACTGCTTCGGAGCAATTCTCAAGATTTCTGAACGCAACATCCTAGAAGGCGAGCACTATCGCTACGACGCGGTTCTCCGCGGCGTCCTTGAAAAAACCGAATTGATTGACGATTTGGATTCGATGGTCAAGAAGGTCCGGACTGGCCCTCCAAAAGACTTCACCAAGTTTCTTAACACCGCCTTTCGAGCGTTCGGTGCATATCAACAAAGACCAGCGGAAGAATTTGAGTTGGGGCTTCGAGATGAGCTGCAAGCCAGACAGGAAGTTGCCGTCAAACTCGAAGAATTTGATCAGATACTTCAAGATGAAGCCTTACGACTTTCAAAGCCGTGCATGTTTCTACAACAATCCGATGTATCGGACGCAACCTGCGGTATTTGGGGTGGCAATGGAGTCGTGCCGGCCCCGTCACGGTTGTGGCGTCATGTTTGTAGCGTAAATTGTGATTGGTTCGGTACCGTTGGTATCCCATTACGCGGATGGCTGAGCGTGTACGTTTCGGACAAATCTTCAGCTGTTCGGGCTTTTTGCGATGAACACCGCACTTTCACTCCGACGCAATCTGGCATTCGGCTTACTGGCGTACCCAGATTGTCGATGCCACCGATGCAGGCAATTTGTCACTTCGGTGGGTCGAATGTGGACGAGTGGCTTAGAAAGCGTGGGCTAGGTCGACGAGACTATGATGCATTTGACCTACCTGAGCTCGACGAGAACTATACCAAGAATTGGCAAAAGACATGCCCGTTGTACGGTGACGAAGCTGATATTGTGCTCGGTGGTTGGCACCTCCAATGGCCGGACGGAAAGCGATACGACAAACGCCCTGGAACACTTTGCTTGACGACCTTTCGAGACGCTGAACCGTGGATTGAGGTCTGGTGTGAATCGAGTGGAAAGCTGAAATGTTTTGCGAGGGTAACTTAGCGGATAACCAACCGTTGGACGTTGCGGACTGGAAATGGTTTGAAGACGAGCGGGTGTGAATCCTGCCTGAGTAACCGCTAGCCACGGGCTCAGTATCGAGTTTTGCTGCGTTGATATAAGACGCAAGTCGAAGTTCAACGTTGATGCGTAAATACGAAAGGTAGTGAGGGTGAGAGGGATCGGCTGGCTGCCGAACCCTGAACGAGATTGAGCTCCGAAATCATGGTTTCCTGTTGGATACTGCCCACGGTGTGTGCACGCCCGAAGGTGAAACCCGCAGTCGCGTCTTTGCGAGCGACATCGAGAGTCCCGGGGTCGAAGATCCACTCGCGCTTTTGCACTACGTCTTCAAGGCAACCAGTGACGCCCAAAAGTTCTTGATCTGACTATGAACTCCAATCATGACAAATCGAGTATGCCCGCGAAGCCGAAAAGGCAACAAAGGCAAATGACTCTTTGGGAATCGGATGACTGCATAGTTCCGTTGACTTCGGGTGATGCCGTACGAGGGAAGGCGATTTCGCTCGTCGGCGCCCCGGTACGGACGGATTCGTTGTGTCCGCACGTGACAGGGAATAACGGATGGCAGACAGAAAGATTGATGCGACAGAAAAATTTTTGAGGGGCAGTGGTGCCTGCCCTGTATTTCGATCTTCATCTTTTGGTCACCCATTTTTTTGCCTGTTTTTGGGCATCAGGCGAGGATGATTTTATTGGGCTCAGGGGGCATCGATTTGTGTACATGGTTCAACAAGTCTTCGATTGCCGCTGGTTCCGCGGTAAGCTTGAGTCGTTGGTTGCGGCGCGATTGTCCCTCGGCAATTCCGTCATGCAGCGCTCCTTCGCGATGATAGGCGTGATTGGCGGGCAAGCGATTGGGGGCATTGTTGGCCACGAATCACGCGAATTTCCGCGAATCTGGGTGCTCGTGTGGTGAACATGATCGCGATTGAATAAAGCGAACTGAGCTCAGGAGAGAGGTGACGTCTGGGAGCCGGATGCGCCGGCGGCGCCAGTCCGGTTGTGAGGGGGGTCGGTGATCAATTGGACAAGGATCAAATATGGTGACACCCCAAGGAGAAATCTGTGGCAAACCGTGGACACAAAGCGTATCCTAACATCCGAAAGACACCGTTCTACTCGCCCCGAGTACGCGAGCTGGGCGGTTTTGAAATGGAAAATCTTTCGGGCGTACCGGGTGACGCGTGCCGTTACCCGACTGGACCGACGCAATGATTCGTGACGCATCCGAAAGTGACGTTGGCTGCATCGCCGACGCTCTTGTTCGCGTGCAGAATCTCCACGCCGATGCGTACCCGTTCATCTACCGGCGCTTTACCATCGCGGACGCCGCCTCGCACATC